>JACQDI010000900.1 GCA_016201195.1 Acidobacteriota bacterium
CAGGGTGCTGACCACGCGGTAGCGGCCCCGGTTCTCGGAAAAATACGCCTGGTTGTCGTCGTTGCCCTCGATCAGGAAGTTGTTGAAGTTGCCGGAGGCGCCGCGAAAGCTCAGCAGGCCGAAACGCCCGTCGCGGGTCACTCCGGGCGACAGCAGGGCGAACTCGAAGAAGCGCCGCCCGTTGATGGGCAGGTCCTGGATCGACTTACGGTTCACCAGATTCGATTCGTCGGTCTTGGTGGAGTCGATCTGGGCGATTGCCTCCACGGTCACCGTTTCCGCTACTCCACCCACCTTGAGGACAGCGGTGACGGTGGCGGTGCTGCCGACGTTCACCGTGATGTCCGTTTGTTGGAGCGCGGAGAAGCCGGGGCTTGTGACGCGCAGCGTGTACCGGCCGGTGGGCAGGACGGGCGCCGTGAATTGCCCGCCGCTTCCGGAGACCATCTCCCGAACGAGCCCGGTTTCCACCTGCGTGATGGTGATCTGGGCGCCGATGATGACGCTGCCGGAGGAATCCTGCACCACGCCGGCGATGGCGCCGGTGCCCAACTGGCTCTGCGCTTGGGCAGCGGCGACGCCAAGAGCCGCGAACAACACCAGGCGGAGCCTCATGTTTCACTCCTCCAGGGCGAAGGCGAAGATCCCGTTGCCGGCAGCGATGGCGATGTACTGCTTGCCGCCGCTCAGGTAACTGATGGGGTTGGAGGCCACCTCGCCGCCGGTCTGGAACTGCCAAAGAGACTTGCCGGTGGCCGCATCGAGAGCGAATACGGCGCCCTCCTCGGTGCCGCCGAAGACCAGTCCTCCGGCGGTGGAGAGCACGCCCGCCCACGGCGGCGAGAAAAGTTTGAACTCCCACACCTTCTCTCCGGTAGCCGGCTTAAAGGCGCGGATGGCGCCCCAGGGCTCCTCTCCGGGAATGGTTCGCGCGCCGCCGGCGTTAAAGAAGCTGCCCGGCTTGTACTCGGCCTCGCCCTGGTAATAGATCGCTCCTTCTTCGCGGAGCGCCACGTAGTAGAGACTGGTCAGCGGGCTGTAGGAGGGGCTGAACCAGTTGGTCGCGCCGGGGATGCTGGGATACACCTTGGTCCCTTCAACCGACGGGAAGGTATTGGGCAGACGGATGGGCTTGCCGCTGTCGTCCAGGCCCTTGGCCCAGGTCTGGCGGATCATTTGCTTGCCCACCAGGTACTGCCCGGTCTTGCGGTCGAGCACGTAATAGAAGCCGTTGCGGTTGGCGAAGAGCACGACCTTGCGCTTCTCGCCGCGCACCACGGCTTCGGCGAGAACGGGGATCTCGGTCGCGTCCCAGTCATGGACGTCGTGAGGAGTAAACTGGTAATACCATCTAAGCTGTCCGGTATCGACGTCGAGCGCGACCAGGCAGTCCGAGTAGAGATTGGCGCCCCCGCGCACGTCGCCGTTCCAGTCCGGCCCCGGATTGCCCGTGCCCCAGAACACCACGTTCATCTCCGGGTCGTAGGAGCCGGTGACCCAGGAGGTGGCCGAGCCGGTCTTCCAACTGTCCCCTTCCCAGGTTTCGTTTCCGGGCTCGCCCTTGGCGGGGACGGTCCAGAAACGCCACGCGCGAGTACCGGTTTTCGCGTCATACGCATCGACAAAGCCGCGTACGCCAAACTCGCCCCCGGCGATGCCGACCACGACCTTATCCTTGACAGCCAGCGGGGCCACGGTGATGGAGTGGCCGGTCTTGTAGTCGGCGACGGTCGTATCCCAGCGCAGCAGTCCAGTGGCGCGGTCGAGGGCAATCAGGTGCGCGTCGACGGTGCCGACGAACACCAGATCGTCGAGGGCTGCCACACCACGGTTCACCTGGCCGCAGCAGAGGCGCAGGTCTTTTGGATAGGTGCGCCGGTAGGTCCACAGGGAGCGTCCGGTGCGGGTGTCGAGCGCGGTGACGTTGCTGGGCGGCTCGGTGAGATACATCACGCCGTCGATCACGAGCGGCGTGGTTTCGAACTTGTCGCGGGCGCGGGTTTGGTAGACCCAGGCGGGCTTCAGGCGCTTCACGTTGGCCGTGGTGATCTGGTTGAGGCGGGAGAAGCGATGGGAGCTGTAGTTGCCCGAGTAGGTGAGCCAGTTGCCGGGCTCGGAATCCGCCTTCTGAATGCGCGCGTAGGGCGCCTGCGCCGCGAGCGGCAGGGCGAGGGCCATCATCCAAAGCAGTCGTTTCATGAAACACCTCGCAGCGACGCCAGGTAGGCAACTACATCTTCCATCTCGCTATCGGTCAGGACACCGCGATAACCCGGCATCGGGGTCTTCCCCCAATCCTTCTGAATCTGCTTGAGATCGGTCTTCCAGAAGGAGTGCGGGCGGTCCGAGAGGTCGCGCAATTGCAGCGAGTAAGTGTCCTCGTTGAGGCGGATGCCGGTGATCCTGCGGCCCTCCTTGGTGGCGACGGTCACCTGGAGGAAGCCCTCGGGCAGATCGCCCGTGGGATCCACTAACTTGCGGCGCAAGTAGGAGGCGCTGCGGCGGGTGCCAACCTCGGTCAGGTCGGGGCCGGTGCGGCCGCCCTGGCCGGTCACGCTGTGGCAGCCGGCGCATTTGCCCTTGCCGCGAAACACGGCTTCGCCACGAGCGCGGTCGCCGGGGAGGCTCTCAACAGCCGTGCGGCCGAGGGTGCGCACGAAGGCCGCCGTCTGCCAGATCTCTTTGTCGATCATCACCCAGGCGCCCGGCATTTCGGTCCCTTCGATGCCGTTGCGGAGCAGCTTGAACAGGGACTGCTCATCAGGCGCACGCGGCAATCGGGGCCGGGCCAGCGAAGGGCCGCGGCTCCCTTCGCCCGCCGGGCCGTGGCAGGGGGCGCAGTGGCCCTGGAACAGGTGCTGCCCGCGTTTCACGTCGGCGGGCGTAGTGAAAGGGTTTTCCTTCGGAATCTTGTCGTCGGTCAGAGTGGGGTCCTGCGCCGCCAGGGAAAGTGCGAAGAGAAAAGCAGTTGCCAGTGCCCGGACCATGCCAACACCTCGGATTCGGGTTCAAAGTATAGCACGGCGTTGGCGGGATAAAGTCTCTGGCTTGTCCACCCTCCTCCACCCTCCGTGCGCAACGCGGACGCGGACGGCTGCAAGCTTCCTA
>JACQDI010000059.1 GCA_016201195.1 Acidobacteriota bacterium
ACGATCCTGATTGCTGCTTGGCTGAACAATAAGCGGATTGACACCGTGGATACATCCCTGAACCGGCGCGTCGACGATCTCCGCGGGGAGATGGTGCCGTTGCTCCGGGAGATTCTGGCCACTGTGAAAGACCTGGACCGCCGCCTGACGGTGCTGGAAGAACGGTCCTCGCCGATCTTGCGTCCCCCGAAATAGCGCTATTGCATTGCGCGCTCGACGTCCCCCGGGTTGCGGGGCAAGGCGCCGCTGAGGATCCTGGCGCCGTTGTCGGTGACCAGAATGGTGTCCTCGACGCGCACGCCGATGCGCTCCTCAGGAATATAGATGCCTGGCTCGAGGGTGATGACCATCCCCGGCGTGAGGGTCGTGTCGGCATTCGAAGGGTCGTGCACCTCGAGGCCCACGTGGTGGCCCAGGCCGTGGATGAAGTACTTGCCCAGCGAATTTCCCTCGCGGTCCTTCCCATGTGTATTGATGTACTGGTAAGCGATCTGGTACAAGCTGTTCGAGCCGGTGCGAGCGAGCGACATGCCCGGCTTGACGGCGGACAGGGCGGCGTTCTGGGCGCCTAGAACAATGTCGTAGATCTCGCGCTGGCGAGGGCTGAACTTGCCGCCCACGGGAATGGTGCGGGTGATGTCGGTGGCGTAGAGGGAATACTCGCCGCCCACGTCCATGAGCAACACCTGGCCGGCGTCCATTTTGCCGGAATTCTCGGCATAGTGCAGCACAGTGGAATTAAAACCGGCGCCGACCATGGGGGAGTAGGCGGGGCGCTCGCAGCCGCGCTCGAGCAGAATGCCCAGCATGGTGGCGGCGACCTGGTATTCGGCCAGGCCCGGCTTGGCGCGCTTCCAAGCCGCCAGGTGGGCGGCCACCGAGGCGTCCGTGGCCTTCTGGATCAGTTCGATCTCGCCCTGGGTCTTGATCATACGCATGGAGGTGATGGACGGCCGGGCGTCGGCGATTTCGGCGAGCGGGGCGATCTTTTCCAGCGTCTGGATGCGGCGCGGCTCGATCTCGCGGTCGGCGGCGCGCTCGCGAGGCTTGAGCGTGTAGATCCGCCCGAAGCCGGCCACCGCCTGGCTCAGGTCCCGCTCAAACAACTCGACGCCGCGCACCACCTCGAAGCCGGTCTTCCCGCGCACTCCTTCGTCGTAGGGAGCGATCTTGGGGCCGGTCCAGCGTTCCTCGCGGGCGTTGCGGCCGGGCAGGTAGAGCACTGCTCGGGGCATCTGGTTGACCTGCTCGTAGAGCGGCGAGTTGCGCTCCTTCATGGGTGGCGTCAGCAGCAGGACGGCGCCCGGCTCGTTCCACCCGGTCATGTAATAGAAGTTGCTCTCCTGGCGAAAGGAGCTGCGCAGGCTCTGGCCTTCCCCGGCGGTGTAGCCGAAGAGCACGGTCACACCGTCAGAGAGCTTTTCCAGGAGCTGGGCCCGGCGCCCGGCAAAGACCGGCCAGGGCTCCCGCTCCAGCGCCGCTGCGGGAAGGCTCAGAAAAATGCACGCCGCCGCCAGCATCGTTTTGCGCATGTTTCGCAGTATACAGTAAAATGGCGGGTTTGCCGTAGGGTAAGCCTCTGGCTTACCCGGGCAAGCCGGAGGCTTACCCCAGAATGCGGGTAATCGGCTCATTGCTGCGGTTCTTTGCCTTTCTGTTCAACCTTGCCCTTTGCCTGAGCCTCTTTTTTCTGGCTCTGCTGGTGATGTCGAGCGGCAAGCACAACATCCAGCTCTCGCCGGTCCCCTTAAAGGGATCCACCCTCACCCACACCCTGCTGATCGCCTCCATCTACGGGTTTGTTTCCATGGTGCTGGCGCTGCGGCGCGGGCGGGGGGGACGGTTCGCCATGCTGGCCTGGAACGTCCTGATCGCTGTTCTGCTGCTGTGGACACCCTTCCGCGGCCAGTTCAGCTTTCAGGGCAAGGAGCACCTGACCATCGACCTGTGGGTGTTCGCGGCCTCGGCGCTGGCGCTGGCCGGAAGCTGGCTCCAGTTCAAGGCCCGGCCCGGCGGACCTCCTCGCTGACCCCCGAGAACTTCTCGAAGTTGCGGCGGAAACGGCCGCCCAGGTCGGCGGCGGCGCGGTCGTAGGCGGCTACATCGGACCACTGCCCGCGGGCATCGAGCACCCCGGCGGGAACGTCCGGACACGTTTGCGGCACCCGCAAGTAAAACACCGGATCCTCGGAATAAGACACATCATTCAGCGCGCCAGACAGCGCGGCGTTGAGCAGGGCGCGAGTGTGGGGCAGGCTCATGCGATGACCGACGCCGAACGGGCCGCGGTGAGCAGGGCGCGAGTGTGGGGCAGGCTCATGCGATGACCGACGCCGAACGGGCCGCCGACCCATCCGGTATTCACCAGCCAGCAATCCGCGCTGTGGCGCCGCAGCCGCTCGCCGAGCATCTCGGCGTAGATTCCGGGGCGGCGCGGCAGGAACGGCGCGCCGAAGCAGGCGCTGAAAGTGGCAGCAGGCTCTTTGCCCAGACCTTTTTCGGTGCCGGCTACCTTCGCCGTGTAGCCGCTCAGGAAATGATACATGGCCTGCTCAGGGGTGAGGCGGGCGATGGGGGGCAGCACGCCGAAGGCATCCGCCGCCAGAAACACCACGTGCGAGGGATGCCCGCCGATGCCGGGGATGACCGCCTTGTCGATGAAGCTCACCGGATAGGCGGCGCGGGTGTTCTCGGTGATGGACTCGTCGTTGTAGTCGAGCAGGCGCGTGTCCGAATCGATGGCTACGTTTTCGAGGACCGTGCCGAAGCGGATGGCGCTCCAGATTTGCGGCTCGTTTTCCTGGGAGAGCCGGATGCACTTCGCGTAACAGCCGCCCTCGAAATTGAACACCCCCGAATCACTCCATCCGTGCTCGTCATCGCCGATGAGCCGCCGCTTCGGGTCGGCCGACAGCGTCGTCTTCCCGGTGCCGGAGAGTCCGAAGAGCAGCGCGACATCGCCACAAGGACCGACGTTGGCCGAGCAGTGCATCGGAAACACGCCGCGCTCCGGTAGCCAGTAGTTCAGGATGCTGAAGACACTCTTCTTCATTTCGCCGGCGTAGCTCGTGCCGGCAATGACCACCAGCTTCCGGGTGAAGTCGATGACGATGCAGTTTTCCGAGCGCGTGCCGTCTTCGGCCGGGTCGGCATGGAAGCCCGGCGCGAACAACAGGGTGAACTCCGGCACGTGGTCCTCGGTTTTCAGAGGGTCGGCACGCACGAACAATTGCCGGGCGAACAGGCTGTGCCAGGCCCTCTGGGTGATCACCCGGATGGGCAGCCGGTATCGCTGATCGGCGCCGGCGAAGCAATCCTGCACGAACAAGTCCTGACCCTGAAGGTAGGCCACAAACTTGCTGTAGAGGAGGCGAAAATGGTCCGGGGACATCGGCTGGTTGACCGGGCCCCAGTCCACCTGGTCTTCGGTGGTCCCGTCCCGCACGATGAACTTGTCGCCGGGGGAGCGGCCCGTGTGCTGGCCGGTCCGGACCACCAACGGCCCCCTGGCAGCCAGCAGCCCTTCGTGGCGGGCGATGGCCTTCTCGATGAGCTGGGCGGTGCCGAGGTTCCAATAAACGGCGTTGGCGTTGCGAATCCCGTGTTCGTTCACGCCGTAGCGGCTCGGTCGGAT
>JACQDI010000060.1 GCA_016201195.1 Acidobacteriota bacterium
CGCGGATCAACGGGGCGAGTTCGTCGCCGGCGCGCACCTCGGGGAGGCTCTCGAGCCCTAGGATCCGGATGGACATTGGGCGCGGCGCAGTTCGGCCAGGTCTTCGGGGGTGTCGACGTCAAAGACCAGGCCCGGAGGGCGCAACACTTCCACGAGCAGGCCGCGGGCCTGCGCTTCCTCGAGGTGGCGGCGGAAACTGCCGGGGCCGAAATGGCTGGCGATGGCGTCGGGGGGCGTGAGAACCAGAGCGTTCGTCCCCGTGCCGTCGGCCGAGGGAACGAGGAGGACGCCGGGGCGCACGGCGCGGGCCAGGGACTCGATTTCAGCCGGGGTGGCCAGGGGCACGTCGATCGGCAACAGGATTACGGTGGTGGCGCCCTGTTCCATGGCCCAGCGAGCGGCGTTGTCGGCCGAGCGGCTGTGGCTGTGCTGCTCCGTTTCTTCGAGCACCAGTGCGCCGGAGCGCCGGGCGTGAGCGGCGATGGCGTCGTCGCTGGTGGCGACGATGATGCGGTCGATGCCACGGGCGGCGCGGACCTTGGTCATCATCTCTTCATACATAGAGCGGGCGAGGGCTTCGCGCTGGACCGGCTCGAGGACAGCGCTCAACCGTTGTTTGGCCAAGTGTGGGGCCTTGACGGGCAGGAGGGCGAAGATCACAGGGCCTCCACGACGGCGCGGGCCAGGGCTTTCTTGGCGTGGAGGTCGCTCATGATCGTGTTGGCCACCAGGGTCCGCATCCCCATTGCCGTGACCTCCGGGACGAGATTGGCATCGCGGCGGTCGAGCACGAACACGTTCACGAAGTCACGATACAACTCGGCCACCTGGGAGGCGGAGGCGCGAAGGCCCATACTCTTCATCATACGAGCGGCGGGGCCTTTCAGCGCGCGGCCACCGACCAGGGGCGAGATGGCGGCTACCGCGGCGGCGGTTGAGCGCAAGGCTTCGCGGATACCGGGGACGGCGAGGATGGGACCGATGCTGATGATGGGATTCGAGGGGCAGATGATGATTGCTGCGGCGCTGCGGATGGCATCCAGCACGCCGGGTGCGGGGCGGGCCTGCGCGGCGCCTGCAAAGCGCACACTGAGAACTCGGTCGTGCGCGCGGCGGCGGACGAACCAGGTCTGGAAGTCGATTTCGCCGCGCGGAGTGCGCACCCTGGTGCGCACCGGATCGTCCGACATGGGGACCACTTTGGCCCGCACGCCCAGGGCCGAGCAAGTCTCGGCCGTGATGCGGCTCAACGGTACCCCCTGGCGCAGGCGCTCGGTACGATAGATATGCGTCGCCAGGTCGCGGTCGCCGAGCTGGAACCAGGTCTCGGCGCCCAGACGGCCCAGCGCTTGGAGACACTGAAAGCTGTCGCCGGCGAGGCCCCAGCCGTGCGCGGGGTGGGCGAGGCCGGCCAGCGTGTAGGTCACGGTATCCAGGTCGGGAGAGACGTGCAGACCGTGAAGCTCCGCGTCGTCGGCGGTATTGCTGATGATGAAGAGCCTCTGCGGCTTGACAATGCGGGCGAGGCCGTCGAGGAAACGGGCGGCGCCAACCCCGCCCGCCAAGGCGACGATTTGTTTCATGGCAAGCCGGTGATGCGCACACCGGATTCTTTCACCTTGTAGCGGCGGTTGACCGCGATGAGCAGGGCGGCGAGGTTTTCGAGCAGGCGGGCGTTGGCGAGCGGACCGGCATCAACGGCGCGGGCGCCGGGAAGCATCGCGATCAACTCCGCGACGGCGGCCTTGGCCTCGGCGCTGTCGCCGCACAGCAGCACGTCGCTGTCTACGGGCCGGTCGAGCTGGGCGAGCAGCTTCGCGCTCAGGGTGTGAAAGGCGGCGACGACGGCGACGCCTTCCGGTACGTTCTGGGCGGCTTGCTGCGCGGCCGAGCCGGCGGGCGGGGTGGAGTTGAGCGACACGGTCGCGTCCACCAGGACGGCGCCGGGGTGAAGGCTCTCGCGCAGGGACCTCAGGGTGGGAATCTGCGCCGCCAGGGGAACGGTGAGAATGATGACGTCGGCGGCGCGAGCCGCGTCGGTGTTCAGCAAGCCCTCGGCGCCGGGAAGACGCGCGGCGGCGGCCCGGGCGCGCTCTAGATCGCGGGAGCCGATGCGCACGCGCGCCCCGGCTCGGGCCAAGCGCGAGGCGAGCCCGAAACCCTCCGCTCCGGCGCCTCCGATGATGGCGATGGTCCGTGGCACTCTGCCATTTTAGCCTGTATTGCTCTTACGGAGGCTCGACGACGCTTCTCCGTCTCCGCCCATCCGCACTCTGGTGTATACTTCCATTCAAAACGGAAATGTTGGAAGAGAGGATCTTTGACGTGAAGACTTTTCCCCTTGTGCTGGCATGCATCGGGGTCGTTGGGGCGCAAGCGCCGCGGCCCAAGGTCCGCAGCCAGGTCATACTCGCCGACATTGATGGCCCGATGCACGAAATCATCTACGATGAGCCGCGTTTGTTCGAGGCGCCCAACTGGTCGCGCGACGGCCGCTACCTGTTGGTCAACTCTGAGGGCAGGTTGTGGAAGCTGCCTGTCGAGGGCGGTACGCCGCAGGTGGTGGCGACGGGCGCGGTAAACCGGATCAACAACGATCACGGAATCTCGCCGGACGGGAAGTGGTTTGCCATCTCGGCGGGGCACATTTACCTGGTGCCGGCGACCGGCGGCGAGCCACGGCAGGTCACTTCGGCCACCCCGAGCTACTATCACGGGTGGTCGCTGGACGGCTCGACGCTGGTCTATTGCGCCCAGCGCGGCAACAACTTCGACATCTATTCGATCTCGCGCGACGGCGGTCCCGAGCAGCGGCTTACGACTCATGCCGCTCACGACGACGGGCCGGATTACACGTCCGATGGCCGGTGGATCTACTTCAACTCCGACCGCTCGGGGAATTTTGACATCTGGAGGATTCCGGCCCAGGGCGCGGGGCCGAACGACGCGCGGGCCGAACGGGTCACCAGCGATGAGTGGGAGGACTGGTTCCCGCACCCGTCGCCGGACGGCAAGTGGCTGGTGTTCTTGTCCTACGAGAAGGGCACGAAGGGGCACCCGGCAAACCAGAACGTGCTCCTCCGGCGAATGCCCCTCGGTGGTGGCAAGGCCGAAACAATCAGGAAGATGCTCGGCGGGCAAGGGTCCATCAACGTGAACTCGTGGGCCCCGGACTCGAAGCGGTTCGCTTATGTTCGCTATTCGGTGATTCAGTAGACGGGCCCCGGCAGGGCCCCGCAGGGCTCCGGCAGAGAATGCTTTTCCCGGGCAGAGGATGGTATCATGCGCGAGCGGCTGACCCGCAGTGACCTCCGTTTCCTGATCGCTTGCCTGCTGTTGCTGGGCGGGAGCGTGTGGTTCTCGGCCAAGTTTTTCTACCGGGCGTTTCCGGAAGCTTCCATCGATTTCGCCGTCACGCGGGACCAGGCGCGCGGCCTGGCCGAGCGGTTTGTGGCGGCGCAGGGGCAAAGCCTGGGCGGATACCGGCAGGCGTCGCGGTTCGCCTTCGACGACCGGGCCAAGACATTCCTGGAGCGCGAGCTGGGCCTCGACCAGGCCAACCGGATCATGGGCGCGCGGGTGCGCCTGTGGCATTGGTCCTACCGATGGTTTCGGCCGTTGCAGAAGGAGGAATACCGCGTCGATATCACCCCGCGGGGCGAGACGGTCGGGTACCGGCGCCTGATCGAGGAAGCGGCGGCGGGAGCGAGCCTTTCCGCCGACCGGGCCCGCGCAGCAGCGGAGGACTTCCTGCGAACGCGCATGCAGCGCGATCCGGCGGGTCTGGAGGCGGTGGATACCGTGAGCACCGTCCGGCCCGCGCGTGTGGATCACGTCTTCACCTGGAAGGAGCGGGACTTCAGCGTCAAAGACGCCACCTATCGGGTGGAGGTCACGGTGGCCGGCGACCAGGTGGCAGGGTATCGGGAGTATCTGAAGATTCCCGAAACCTGGGTGCGGGACTACGATCGCCTGCGCTCCCGGAACGAAGTGGCGCAGATGGTGGACACCGCGCTGATGGTGTTGCTCGCCCTGGGCGCCCTGGTGACCCTGTTGATCCGCATCGGGAGCCGCGATGTGCGCTGGGGTCGCGCGGCGGCATTCGCCGGTACGGGCGCGGCGCTGATCCTGCTTTCGGGCTGGAACGCGTATCCGCTGGCGGAATTCGGCTATCCTACTACCGATTCCTATGGGAGCTTCCTCGCGAGCCGCCTGATGCTGACCCTGGCCAGCGCCCTGGGCGGGGGGGCATTTATCTTCGCCCTCACCGCCGCTGCCGAGCCTCTGTACCGTCAGTGGTTCGGGCCGCAGATTTCGCTGGGCAACCTGTTCCGGCGGCGGGGCCTGCGCACAAAACGTTTCTTCCTGGGCACCATGCTGGGACTGGCGTTGACCGGCATTTTCGTCGCCTACCAAACCGCGTTCTACCTGGTCGCCTACCGTTTCGGCGCGTGGTCGCCGGCGGATGTCCCCTACAGCGACCTGCTGAACACACGGCTGCCGTGGTTGTTTGTCCTGCTGGGCGGGTTCCTGCCGGCGGTGGGCGAGGAGTTCCTGTTCCGGATGTTCGCCATTCCCTTTCTGCGGCGGTTGTTCCGGTTCACCTGGCTGGCGGTGGTGCTGGCCGGGTTCCTCTGGGGCTTCGGCCACTCGTCCTACCCGCAGCAGCCGTTCTACATTCGCGGCGTGGAGGTGGGAATCGGGGGGGTAGTGCTGGGACTGGTGATGCTGCGCTGGGGGATCCTGCCCACGCTGGTGTGGCATTACTCGGTGGACGCGCTCTACACGGCGCTGCTGCTGTTGCGCTCGCACAATCTGTACTTCATTCTTTCCGGCGCGGCCAGCGCGGGAGTAATGGTGCTGCCCCTGCTGGCGGCCTGGATCGCCTACCTGCGCGGAGGAGGCTTCGAGCCGGCGGCGGAGATCACCAACGAGCACGAGGGAACAGCGGCGCCGGCCGCCGAGCGGGCCGCGCCCGTTGTGGTGGAAGCCGAGTTGCCCTATGCAGCGTGGTCTTCGCGCCGGCGCCTGGCGGGACTACTCCTGCTTGCGGCTCTCGCCGCATTCCTGTTGCTGCCGGTGAAGCGCTTCGGGGATTTCTCGAGCTTCGCCGTCAACGCGGCGCGGGCGCTCACGGCCGCCGATGGTTTTCTGCGTGAGCAGGGGATGGATCCGCGGAGCTTTCGCTCGGTGGTCTACGTGGAGAACGAGTTCTCGCGCCCCTCGAGCTGCTGCGGCCCGGGCGCACGCGATGTGGGCAAGTATTTTCTCGAGCGCCGCTCACCCAGTTATCTGAAGGACGTCTGCCTGCGGCTGGTCCCGCTGCACACCTGGAACGTTCGGTACTACAGACCGCTCGAGAAGGAGGACCTGCGTGTCACCTTGCACCCGGAGACCGGGCAGGTGGTTGGATTCCTGCACGGCTTGCCCGAGGACCGGCCAGGCGCGGAGTTGCCGCCGGCCGCGGCCCAGAAGATCGCCGCCGATTACCTCAGCGCCCGCGGTTTCGACCTCAGCACCTTCGAGCTGAAGGAGACCACGTCTGAAAAAAGAAAGGCGCGGCAGGACTACACCCTGGTGTGGGAAGCCAAGGCCGGGGATCCCCGCAACATCGGGGAGGCGTACTACCGGGTGCGGGTGCAGGTGGCGGGGGACCGCGTGGTGGCGCTGCGGACCCTGTGGAAGCTGCCGGAAACTTTCATGCGGGAGCGCAACCGGACGAATGCGCTCGAAATCACGCACATCGGGCTGCTCGTAGGGTCGATTGCCGCATTGGTGATGGCGGGCCTGTATGTACTGGTCCAGCAGACACGGAAGCGGCAGTTGCGCTGGCGCTCGGCGATCGCCGTGTCGCTGGTGGTGACCTCGCTCGCGGCGCTGGGGGCGCTCTCCCGGTTTCCGCTGATGTTCCGCACC
>JACQDI010000901.1 GCA_016201195.1 Acidobacteriota bacterium
ACCATACTTAAAAGAACATCCTCGCGGGCCGCAGCCCGCGCGCCTTGATTTTTGCCTTTTGCCTTTTGCAGTTTGCCTTTTGCCTTGGTCTTACAAGGTCCCAGCGCAAACCGCCGCCTCAATCGCCTCCCGAAGCTCCTCCAGCCGGACCGGCTTGGGCACATAGCCGTCCATCCCCGCGGCCAGGCACTTCTCTCGATCCCCCTTCATGACGTGCGCCGTCATGGCCACAATCGGCAGGTGAGCCCCGGTCGTCTTTTCCCGCTTCCGGATCACGGCAGCCGCCTTCAGGCCGTCCATCTCCGGCATCTGCACGTCCATTAAGACCAGGTCAAAGGGCTGCTGCTCCAGGGCGGCCAGCGTCTCCTGGCCGTTCGAGGCGACAGTCACCTGGTGCTGCATTTTCTCCAGCAGGCGCGCGGCCACCATCTGGTTCACCGGATTGTCTTCGGCGAGCAGAATGCGCAAACGTCGAGAGGCGGGCGCTCCCGGCGAGACGGCTGCCGGCCCGGGGACAGAACGCGCCCGCGAGAGCTGAAAACGGGACGTGAAGCAGAAGGTGCTGCCGCAGCCCGGCTCGCTCTCCACCCAGATCTGGCCGCCCATCAGGGCCACCAGCTTCGAAGAGATGGCGAGGCCCAGCCCCGTGCCACCGTACCGGCGCGTGGTCGAGCCGTCCGCCTGCCGGAAAGCTTCGAAGATAAGATCCCGCTTGTGCGCGGGGATACCGATCCCGGTGTCAGCCACCGCAAAGCGCACGACAACTTCCTGTTCGCTCCCCGAGTCGGCCTGCGCCCGCACCACGACCTGGCCGGTCTCGGTAAACTTGACGGCGTTGCCAATCAGGTTCAGCAACACCTGGCGCAAGCGGCTCGGGTCGCCCACCAGCGCTTCAGGAACCTCAGGGCCGACATCGCAGACCAGCCCCAGACCCTTCTGCTGCGCACGCAGAGCCAGCGTTTTCGCCGCGTCGCCCAGGCACCCCCGCAGGGAGAAATCGACCGGATCGAGTTCCATGCGCCCAGCCTCGATCTTCGAGAAATCGAGAATGTCATTCAGCACCACCAGCAGGGAGTCGGCCGACACCTTGACCGTGTCCAGGCACTCGCGCTGCTCCTCGTTCAATTCGGTCTCCAGCGCCAGAGCGGTCATGCCCAGGATGCCGTTGATGGGAGTGCGGATCTCGTGGCTCATGTTGGCCAGGAACTCGCCCTTTAACCGGCTGGCCTGTTGCGCCTCCACCAGCAGGGCCTCGATCTCGAGCTTCTGTTTTTCCACCCGATCTTTTTCCCGCAGAAGCTGAAGGGTCTTCAGATCCACCGCCGCCTCCAGCCGGCTGTGTTCTTGCAGCAATCGGCGCAGCCGCCGGCGCCAGAACACGCGGACGAACAGCAAAGAGGCAGCCAGGACGGGGACCCGAAACCACCAGGTCAGCCACCAGGGAGGCAGAATCTCGAATGAGACGCGGGCCGGCAGGGCGCTCCACAGGCCGTCCGCGTTGCGGGCCACCACCTCGTAAGTGTACTTACCAGGCGCCAAGTGGCCAAAGCGGACCTTGCGCAGCCCCGTTTCCGTCCACTCCTCGTCCAGCCCGACCAGCCGGTACCGGTAGCGTGTGGCGCTCTGGTCCAGGTACGTCAAGCCGGCCGCGTTCACCTCAAACGACGATTCCTGATGAGAAACCCGCAGAGGCTTGGTCCAGTCCTGCGGATGGTCTCCGAGCTGCACCGAGGTCAGCACGACAGGCGGCGGGACTTTGGGCAACGGGTTCTCCAGCGGCCGGAAATGAGACAGGCCCCGGCTGGTGCCGATCCAGACGACGCCGCCGGCATCGGCGAAGAATGCGTTGCCGTCGCAATCGTCCCAGACCAGCCCGTCCGAGCGCCCGTAGTGACGCCAGTTCCCACCTTCCAGAACATCCACGCCATTATCGCTGCCGTACCACACCCGGCCTGCGGCGTCGACGCCCAGGAAGATAGCCTGGTCGGATCGCAAGCCGTTTTTCTGGGAGAAGTGCTCGGCCCGCAGCCGTCCGCCCGGGAAGGTCACGCGGGAAATCCCATGGGCCTCGCGATAGCCCACCCACAAGGCGCCATCCGGCGCTTCGGCCAAGTAAGCCACGCGGTTCGTTTTCAACCCGTCCTGGGTGGTGAATCGAGTCCAGGCGCCGCGCTCGCACAGGGCCAGCCCGCGGCTGGCGGCCACCCACAGCCGCCCCTGGTGGTCGAGCAGGGTCTGGAAGAACATCTCGTTTTCATCGGTCAGCGGCAGGATTTGACGCTCAAACCAAAGCGGGCGGTGGATCGGGGTGCTGCGAAACAGTCCCGAGCGCGTGCTCACCCAGAGCCGGTTTTCCGCGTCCAGCAGCAGGCCGTAAATGCGGTCCCCGGCCAGACCCGACTTGGGGCCGTAGCGCCGGATGAGTCCAGTGCGCGGATCGAGCCGCGAAACTCCGCCTGGGTTGCTCCCGGTCCAAATGGCTCCATCCTGGGAAACGACCAAAGCCCGCACTTGGCCGCCGCCCAGCCCCTCCCGCTCGGTCCAGCGCTTCCAGTCGTTACGCCCCCGACTTTGGCGGTTCAGGCCGTTGCCGGTTCCTACCCACAGGGCGCCCGTGGCGTCACGGCGAATGGCCCAGACAGTCTCGCTCGAGAGCCCCTCGGCGCGGGTCCAGCTTTCCCACTGGCCGGAGCCGATCCAGCGGGCCAAGCCCGCCCCGCCCATTCCCACCCACAGCGAGCCTTCCCGATCCTGGAGCAGACACGAAGTGCTGTCCGATCCCAGCCCCTGCGCCTGGCCGACCAGCTTCCACCGGTCTCCCTCGCGGAAGGCCAGTCCCAGGTCGGTGGGCACCGAGAGGCGCCCCTGCCGGTCCAAGGCCAAGGCCCCGAAGGAAGCCGATTGCGGGAGGTCCTCGTCCCGCCCCACGAAACGCTCCGCCCCCTTGAGCCGCACCAGTAAACGCCGGGAACTGCGGATCCAAAGGCTCCCCTGGCCGTCGGTGGCAATGGCGTCCCACCGTTGCTGGGGTACCCCTTGCTCCCGCCTGGCGACTGCCACCCGGTCCCCTTCCATCCGGCACAGCGCCGAGCCACAGCCGAACCACACCACCCCCTTGGGGTCAACGTGAACTCCGTAGACGGCGCCCCCGGACTCGCCGGGCAACGGGGGTACCATCCGGAACGCCACTTCCCCGTCGCCCGCCCGCTGGCCGACAAACAGTCCTTTGCCAGTGCCCAGGTACAGGTTCCCCTGCCGATCCGAGGTGATTCCCGAGGCGCCCAGAATCTCCCATGGAGCCCCCGAACCGACCTGCCCGAAGCTGCTCTTCGTCCAGCGGGCCAAGCCCGCCCGCGTGCCAACCCACAGGGTTCCATCCCGGGTCTCGTGCAATGCTACGATATAAGAGCTGGGCAAGCCGTCGTCCTTGCGAAACGCCCGAAAGTCCTTGCCGTCGTATCGGAACAGGCCATTCTGGGTGCCCACCCAAAGGAATCCGACGTGATCCTGAAGCAGGCAGGAAACGGACAGATTATGAAGGCCCTCCTGCTGTCCGTAGGTCTCAAAACTGTAGCGTTGGGCCAGCATCCCGCCAGGCAGACAAACCACAGCCATCCAGAGGCAAAAGCGCCGCACTCTCTTCTTATCGTCCCGATCGAGAGTGAAAAATAACTTTTCCGAGGATCGCCGGATGGCGCGCCCCGGTGGCCGAAGGCAGGTTGGAAGTCCGGCAGTGGTAGGTTTCGTAGGCCAGTACGGCGAAGGCGATCGCCTCCTTGGCATCGCTATCGATGCCGAAGTCGTTGGAAGGGCGGATCCGCATCCCGGGCAGAAAGCCGGCCAGAAGCGCCATCAACTGCGGATTGTGCAGCCCGCCGCCGGAGACAATCAGCTCGCCCGTTTGGCCGGCGTAGCGGCGAATCCCGAGAGCGATCGAGGCCGCGGTTAAAGCGGTGGCCGTCGCCATCAAGTCGGAGGGTTCGAGGCCGCGGTCGAGCAGCCCGGCCACAAACCTCTCCCCGTACTGCTCCCGGCCAGCGCTTTTCGGTGGCGGGCGGCGGAAGTAAGGATCGCGCAGGAGTGTCCCGAGCAGCTTGCGGTCTACCCGTCCGCGAGCGGCCATCCGGCCGTCGCGGTCATAGCGCCTGCGGCCGCCGGAAAAGTGCGCGGCCAGAGCGTCCAGCACCAGATTGCCGGGGCCGGTATCGAAGGCGATTACCTGCTCCGGCGGCGCCCCCGCCGGAATCACGGTGATGTTGGCGATCCCGCCGATGTTCAGGGCCACGCGCGCCACCATCGGGCTAAGATACAGCAGGTAGTCGACGTACGGGACCAGCGGCGCGCCCTGCCCTCCCGCCGCCAGGTCAGCAGGGCGAAAATCGGCCACCACGTCCGCGCCGGTCCGCTCGGCGATCACCGCCGGCTCCCCGACCTGCAACGTGCACCGGCCCCCCTCATGGTAGATCGTCTGGCCGTGCGACCCGACCAGGTCAACCCGCGTCTTCGCCAGCCGGCAGGCGCGCTCGACTGCCGCGGCGAACAGCTCCCCGAGCCGGAAATGCAGACGGGTGACGACGCCGGTGTAAGCGATCGAATCGGAGATGCCGAGCACCGCCTCGCGCACCTTGCGCGGATAGGGAAAGCAGTAGTGCGCGAGCGGGCGCACCCGCATCCGCCAGCCGGCTCCCCGGATGTCCACCAGCGCCACGTCGATGCCATCCACCGAAGTGCCGCTCATCAGCCCGGCGACAATCATAGGGGGGCGGCTACCCTGGTCACTTGGCCAGTCCTTTTTTCAACTCGGCGAGCAAGTTGAG
>JACQDI010000061.1 GCA_016201195.1 Acidobacteriota bacterium
CGGAATCTCCAAAATCCACCCGCCGTATCAAAAAGTAGCAACCAAAGCCCGTTGAAAACCCAAACCCTCGGACGGGGGATTTAGTTCAACCCCGATTCTGTCGCGGCTTACGCGCGACAGGAATCCTTAATTTGTTAGGCCTTTTCACTGCGGGTCAGGCGCTTGGCCTGATATTCTGATTCAGCCGGAAAAAGTTCGTCGGATCGTACTTGATCTTCAACTCCGCCAGGCGCTTGTAGTTCACCCCGTAGGCGGCCCTGACACGCTCGTCGCCCTCGTCACCCAGGCTGTTGACGTAGACGGTCTGCTCTACGAACGGCTGCATCGCTTCCCAGAGTTCGCGTGTCCACTTGATATTCTTCTCCGAGTCCGCTGGGTCAATCCAGATCGAGGGGATGATGAAGTCATACTGCTCGCGGCGATGGACGAAGGCGGTCTCGGTCGGCCGAACCCGGCTGGCTGCGCCGTGCATCTGCTGCAGGAAGAGAGCCGTCAGCGGAGAGGGTACGGTCGCCACGTGTTGCATTAGAGTCTCGATCGCGTCTCCGCTCAACGAGCGCACGAAATTCGACTTCCAGTAATGCCACTGCCCCGGCGGCAATCCCGCGTCGAGGATAGATTGCATCTCCACGTACTTCATGGGCTGAATCATGTCCGCGAGGGGCGAGCCGAAGGTCCGGAGAGGCTTGAGAACTCGTTCGCCTTCCTCCAAAGAACCGCAGTAGCAAGCGGCGATCGCGATTACGCGGTTGCCGTCCGGGGCTGTGACGCACAGACCCAGCGTGCTCAACTCGTCCGGGCACGTGTGAGAGAACTCGTCAAAGAAGCGGAAAACCTCCTTGGCCTTGCTCAGCTCATAGAGCACCATTCCGCCGAGCACCGGGCCCACGGCATGCAACTGGTACTCGAACGAGGTCACGATGCCTAAGTTCCCGCTGCCGCCCCGCACGCCCCAGAAGAGGTCTTCGTTCTCGCTGGCGCTGGCCGTCAGGAAGCGGCCGTCGGCGGTCACAACGTCAACCGAGAGCAGGTTGTCGCAGGCCAGCCCGTGTTTGCCATTGAGCCAGCCAATTCCCCCGCCGAGCGTCAGCCCCGCGATACCGGTGTTGGAAACGGTCCCGAGGGTGGTCGCCAGCCCAAAAGCCTGCGTTTCGCGGTCGAACTCGCCCAGCCGCAGGCCGGCTTGGGCGCGGGCTGTGCGGCTGGCGGGATCCACGCGCATCCCTTTCATGGTCGAGAGGTCAATCAGCATTCCGCCATCGCACACCGCCTTGCCGGCCACGCTGTGTCCGCCGCCGCGCACCGCGACCAGCAGGTTTTGGATACGGGCAAAGTTGACGGCGCTGATGACCTCGGCGGCGCCGGCGCAACGCACGATCATTGCAGGCCGCTTGTCAATCATCGCGTTGTAGACCTTGCGGGCGACATCGTAACTGTCGTCGCCTGGGCGGACTAGCTCGCCGCGCAGGCTGGCCTTGAATTTCTGCACGGCCGCTTCATCAAGAGCCGCGCCTGTAGTGACTGGCGGTTCTGTCATGGGTTTACTCCTTTCGGTTCGTTCGTCCAGAATCGGCATTGCGGCCTAACAGCCTGTGGCGAAAATCAGGCGGGGTTGGCGAGGGCGGCGCGGGCGACTCGGAGGACGTTTTCGCCGAGGACTTTGCGGATGTCGGCGTCGGAGTGGCCGCGCTGGACCAGGCCGACGGTGAACAGGGGCCAGTTGGTCCACTCGAGGGTGAGGTTGCGGGCCGATTCGCCGGGGAGGGCGTCGGGGGGCCAGAAATACTCGTAGCGGACGCGGGAGTGGGGGCGCCGGGGGATCTTGCGGGCCTCCTCGGCGGCGAGGCGGGAGGTGTAGGCGACGTCGGTGCCGATGGCCACGTGATCGGCGCCGAAGCGGCGGATGACGTAGTCGAGATGATCGAGCATGGCGCTGATGTCGCCGCCGCGGCCGAGGAACTTGGGGATGCAGCAGATCCCGATGTAGCCGCCGGTGCGGGCGATGGCCCGAATGGTCTCGTCGGGCTTGCAGCGGATGTGGCGGTTGACCCCCACACAGCCGGAGTGGCTGGCCACCATGGGCCGCTTGGAAGCGCGGGCCGCTTCCAGGCTGGTTTGCCAGCCGGAGTGGGCGACGTCGACAATCACGCCGACGCGGTTCATTTCGGCGATGGCGGCCCGGCCGAAATCGCTCAGGCCGGCGTTGGAGGGCTCGGCGCAGCCGTCACCGAGCATGTTGCGGCGGTTGTAGGTGACGTGCATCATCCGGATGCCCAGTTGAAAGAAGATACGGATGTAGCGCAACTCGTCCTCGACCGAGACCCACTGCTGGGTGAGCGGGACGCCGTTGCCGGAAAAATACAGGGTGTGGTTGCGCTGCTTTTTAGCGGCGGCGATTTCGTCGGGCACGGCGGACTTGTGGACGAAGTCGCGGAGCATGTCGGTGACGTAGGTAAAGCGGGCGAGCCGCTTGATCAAGCGCAGGGGGTCCTGGCTTTCCTCGCCGGCATTCTGGAAGATGCAGGTGACGCCGGAGGCGCTCCAGGCGTTCTTGTACTCGTCCCGCTCGGCGGCGCTGGTGACGCAGCGGGTCATGAACATCTCTTCCTGGAGATCCTGGAGCTCGATCTCGGAGGCGCCCGACTCGATGGCGGCGCGGAAGAGGTCGCCGTCGGGGGCGGCGCGGGGAGAGAAGCCGTAGGCGTCGATGACGACGGAGGCGGCGTGCAGCTCGAGGCCGTGCTCGAGGTCGCGGCGGGACGGCTTGAGGAGGTCGAGTGCGGCCTGGCGGGCGCGCTCGATGGCGGCGTTCGAGGCGGGGGAGGCCTGGGGGGCGAGGCCCACGGCAAGGGCCGCGCCGAAGGAGCTGCTGAAAAAGTCGCGTCGGTTCATATCACCACCGTACTTAGAACAGGAACTTCAAACCGAGCTGGATGATGCGCGGATCACCGGCGCTCTCGATGCGCCCGAAGCGGGACGCCGTGGCGTGCGAGCTGAACGGGTTGTTGAAGTTCGGCTGGTTGAAGGCGTTGAAGAACTCGGTCCGGAACTGGAAGCTCATGCGCTCGCGGACGGGGACGTTCTTCATGACGGCCAGATCGACGGTAAAGCTCCCGGGGCCTCGGAGGTGGTTGCGGGGCGCGGTCCCGAAGGCCCCGGTGGTGTTGGTGGCGTAGGCTGAAGTCTGGAAGTACTGGGCGATCCGTTCGGCGCGGGAGCGGCCGGTGTCGAGGAACGGATTCCCGACCAGGTTGGCGTAGTCGCGGTTGATTCCGCTGAAGGCATTGTCGCGGCCGGAGGTGACCGAAAACGGGCGGCCGCTCTGGAGTGTCCAGATGCCGGAGGTCTCCCAGGAGCCGAAGATGGCGCGGACCCAAGGCGAGGCCGGCGAGAGCGCCGGCAAGGCCCATACGTAGGAGGCCACGAAACGATGGGGCACGTCGAAGTCGGACAGCCCCTGATTGAGCTTCCGGTTGAAGGGGATCGAGAGGGAGGACGACTGGCCCGGAGTGGGGTCCGCGGAGTAGTCGTCGATCGACTTCGACCAGGTGTAGTTGGCCTCAAACGACAGCGAGGAGAAGCGCCGCTCGAGGGACATCTGCAGGCCGTGGTAGCCCGACGAGGCGCCGGGGATGCCCATCAGGATCTGGCCGTAGGCCTGGAAGGGGCGCCGGTCCTGGATGTCGCGGGCGGAGGCGCCCGGGGCGTAGCGGGCGTAGTTCACGTCCACGTTGTAGGAGAGGCGGCGTCCCAGGTTGCCCACGTAGCTGACGCGGGCCAGCATGTTGCGGGTCACCTCGCGCTCGACGGTGAGGTTCCACGTCTCGGCATAGGAAGGCTGGAAGCGTGGATCGAAGGAACCGACCAGGCCGAGGGGCGGAAAGAACTCCGAGTCGCGCGGGGGGTTGAAGGGAGCGAAGAACTGCGGGAAGGGGTTGGGGGCGCTTTCGTAAGGGTCGTCGAACCGCACGGCGAAGCGGTTGACCTGGGGGCTGAAGGGCGCGCCATTCACGAAGCCGTTGTAAAGGACCGTGAACTGCGGGTTCCAGAACAGGCCGATGCCGCCGCGCACGACGGTCTGGGAGCCGTGGGGCCGCCAGGCGAAGCCGACTCGCGGCGCGAAGGAACGCAGGTAGGAGTCGAAGCCGCCCTCCGGGCACCCGGGGTCGCCGCCGCTCAAATAGGCCGCCGGAGCCTTGGGGAATCGGGTCGATTGCAGGCCGGGCCGGAAGCACTGCACGCGGCCCAGGGTATCGGTGAAGGGGAGGGTCGGGTCCCAGCGGACGCCGAGGTTGAACGTGAAGCTCGGCCGGATCCGCCAGTCGTCGTGGACGAACAGGCCGACGCGGTTGCCGGAGAGGTCCTTATACTCGCCGCCACCCTGCTGGAAGTTGTACACCTCGCCCAGCATGTAGTCGGCCATAGCGTTGCCCGAGAGGCTGCCGTCAAACGTGAACAGGCCCATGGTGCGGAAGTGATTGCGGATCTGGTTGCGGCTGCGGATAAACTCGCCGCCGATCTTGATCTCGTGGCCGCCGCGGCTGTAGGTGAGGGTGTCGGCCCAGTGCCAGTCGGAATCCTCGATCTCGTAGGGCCAGGTGGTGCTGACGTCGAAGAATCCCGAGATGCTCATGACCATGCCGGCGGGCTTGTTGATGGCGAGGTTGCGGACGCCGGCGGTCTTGAAGTTGATGGGGTACTCGAAGCCGTCCCAGGTGCTGAAGCGCGCGCGGTAGCGATAGGCGAAGGTGGCGCTGTTGATCAGGGTGGGGGAGAAGGTATAGAGGTGGTTGGCTGACACCTGACGATAGGGCTGGCTCTCGAGGCGGACGAGCGGAAGGGCGATGTCGTTGGGGTCGGCAAAGAAGGGCTTCTTGAGTGTGGCGACGAAGGCCTTGCCCGAGAGGCGATGCGAGCCGAGGTTCCAGTCGAGGCGGCCGGTGTAGTCGGCCGTGTCGGTGACGTTGGGAGCGCCGGTGAAGCGCTGGCCGTCGGACGTGGGGACGGAGGGAATGTACTTCAGGAAGTTGAGGGTCACGGGGCTGAAGCGGCTGAGAGGGATGCGGTTTCCGGGAAACGGCTGCCGGGTCTGCGGGTCGATGAGCTGGCGCGAGACCGAGGAGAAGTCCCCCGCCCTCTGCGGCGAGGTCGGCAGGAACTGGCGGGAGAGCTGCGGGTCGCTGCGGAGGCGGGTCGCCTGGTAGGACCCGAAGAAAAACAGCTTGTCCTTCAGAACCGGGCCGCCGAGGGTGGCGCCGAACTGGTTGCGCTTCAGGGTGTCCCGGCGGGGCGCGAAGAAGTTCCGGGCGTTCAACGACGAGTTGCGGACGAACTCGAAGGCCGAGCCGTGGAACTGGTTGGTACCGGACTTGGTGACCACGTTGACGACGGCGCCGGTGCCGTTGCCGTACTCGGCGCTGAAGTTGTTGCGCTGGACGCTGAACTCCTGGACGGCGTCGGGATTGGGGAAGGTGCCGCTCCAGTTGCGATAGGTGCCGGTGTTATAGCCGCCGTCGAGCAGGTAGTAGACGCCGTTCTGGCGGCTGCCGTTGACGGCGAAGGCCACGCCCTCGCCGGCGGAGGAGGAGTCGGCGGTCTGGATGACACCGGCCTGGATGGCAACGAGCTGGGTCATGTTGCGGCCGTTGAGCGGCAAGCTGACCATGCGCTGCTGGTCGACGCCGCCGCGCAGGGCGCCCGACTGGGCTTCGACGAGCGGGGCGGCGCCGGTAACGGTCACCTGCTCGGCGACGGAGCCGACCTCGAGGGTGACGTCGAGGGTCAGGCGGTCGTTGACGGCCAGCGTGATGCCGTCGCGGAGGTGGCGTTGGAACCCCGTTTTGTGCACCTCCAGGCGGTACTGGCCGACCGGGAGCAGGGGGATGGAGTAGGCGCCGTCGACGCCGCTCTGGCGGTTCTGAGTGAGACCGGTCTGGACGTTGACGGCGGTAACGACGGCGCCGGGAACGGCGGCGGCCGAGGCGTCGCGAATGGTGCCGACGATGGCGGCCGTCGATACCTGGGCCGCAGCGTGGCCGACCGGGAGACCTAGGAGGACAAGCAGAAGAATGCGTTTCATGGGGGAGAACCGGAATTTCCATTTTGGCGTCCGCATGGCGCCAGTATACACCCGCCCGGCTCGGTTGCGACGAATTTCTTTCGCACTGCATCCTTTCAGGACCCTGAGATAGTAGGTAGGTGCCCTCCGGGTTGCGGCAACCGGGAGTTCGACCCTCGGTTCCCTGGGTTTCTCGGACACCTCACCGCCCCTGCTCCTTTCTTCGCCAAATTTTTGCCCTGCAGCAGCTGGACTCTAACCAGCAGGTACCGGCAGCGCCCAGATCCGCCGCAGCATCTGGCCAAACAGGCGCCGGTGCAGATGCCCTTCGGCCAGCAGCAACCAATAGTAGCGGGCGTGCTGGATCAGCCGGCCGCCCGTCTTAACCAACAGCTGCTGGAGGCTCGTCAGCGACCACGTGTCGATTCTCTTCGGTAGCACCAGCCGGCGCCACAGGTTCCCCAGGTTGTAGGCCAGCACGCTCAACTGCAAGCGCACTTCGTTGGGCCGGAACCGATGGCACGATAGTCGCGTCCAGTGCGCCGCCTGCTTGCCTTCCTTGATCCACTGCTCCGCAGTTCCGCGCTGGTTGTAGAACCGCACCACCGAACGGCTGGGCAGGCTCAGATTCGTGACAATGAAGCCGACTCGCGGGAACAGCTCGCCTTTTGATGGTGCTCGACCTTGGCGACGATCCGGCGCGGCTTGCTCCAGCTCCCCGCCTGGTACAAGAAACTCTTATAGCGCACCAGGGGCTGGCGGCTGGGTCTTCCCGGAGGCCGAGACAGCAGTTCGACGATCTCCCACTCCAGACTCTCGTTGGCTGGAATGGAAACATAGCTGAAACGGCCCGTTTTGTTTCTCACCCATTGGGTGTCGCCCTCCGTGGTGGTTTCATCGCGCCGAAACCCGCATGAATAAAGGCGCTGGCAGTGGCCCGCCGGTTAGCGAAGAAACGGTGAAATTGGAAATCCGGTCTTAAAAGGTCAGTTTCAACCCAAACTGCACATCCCGCGGCTCGCCGGCGGAGAGGATGCGGCCCACGGTGCCCGATTGGATGTTGCTCACCGGTCCGCCAAAGCGCGGCGTGTTGGTGAAGTTGAAAAACTCGCCGCGGAATTGCAGCCCCATCCGCTCACGGATCCGGAAATTCCGCAGCGTGATGAAGTCCCAGTTTTTGAAGCCCCGGGCATAGAGGATGTTGCGGCCGCTGTTGCCGTAGGTAAACTGCGCCGGCGCCCGGAACGCGTCGGGGTCAAAGTCGCGGGCCAGCGCGCGCTGGCCGACCGTTCCCTTCCCGATCCGGTCCGGCCGCAGGCTCGTGCCGGTGTTGGCCGTGTCCGTGCTGATGCCGGGAGAGAACGGCTGGCCGGTCTGGAGCGTCACAATGCTCCCCAACTCCCAACCTTGAATCACGCGCGCGACAATCCCGCTTCCCGACCGGCCGAACGGCAGCGCGTAATTGCCGCTCAGCACGAACCGGTGCTTCACGTCATAGTCCGAGACGCCCTTCTCACCGTTGTTGTTGTCGGGATTCTGGGCCTGGAAGCCCTGCGTGTCGCCGCTCAGGTTGTCGATCGACTTGGCGAAGGCATAGGAGGCCAGCCACGACATTCCCCGCCAGCTCTTGATCTCGACCTTGCCCTGGAAGGCATGGTAGCTCGAATACCCTCCGTTCTCGACATACGTGCCGGCCGCGAAGCGGGTCCACAGACGGCGGTCCTGAATCACTCCTGGCCCGGGCTTGGGGACGTTCACCGGCCGCGAAAACTCGATCTTGGTCCCCTTGCTGCCCACGTACGCGCCCTCGACCGAAACCACCCCGGCGACCACCTTTTGCAGCGCCACGTTCCATTCCTGGAAGTAGGGGTCCCGGGCGTTGGGCTCCATCTCGAAAAAGCTCAGAGGTACCAGGTTGAGGCCCTGAGAGACAGGCGAGAACATGTTAGCCAGGGTCTTGGTAGGAACGGGTGTGGTGTTGAAATTCGACAGCTCGTCGGCCAGGAACGGTGGGTTCACGATGGCCGTGCTTTCCGCGCGGTTCCCCTGGATCAGGCCGTAGAAAATGCCGTAGCCGGATCCCGGTGATCTGCGCGGTCTGGGCCAGGCACAGACCGGTTGCGACGAAAAACAGAATCGTGAGGTGTCTCATGGACAGTGAGTATAACTCACTGGCCCCGAGGCATACCGCACGTCAAACCAATCTGCTTGCCCCGCCGCCCTCGCCACGCTCCCCAACATCGGTCACAGCGCGCGCAAAAAATCTGGCGCCTCCAACCGGCTGGTATGCCGCGAGTTAGCGCTGCGAGGCTGCGCCCGCGCCTCCCGCCAGTCTAGACACGGGCATTAGACTGGAAGTAAAGGGGGGCGCCGGACCGCATCCGGTCCGGAGCAAATATCAACATGACGCAAAAGCAGTCCCGCGGGATCCCGGATCCCGCCACGATAGAAGTGCATCCGATCGCGAGTCTGTTTCCGCTGATCGAGGGGCCGGAGTTTGACGAGTTGGTCGAGGACATCCGCCAGAACGGCCTGCGGACGCCGCTGCTGCTCCACCCCGACGGGCGCATTCTGGACGGCCGCAATCGCCTGCGCGCCTGCCTCGTCGCCGGCGTGGAGCCGCGGTTCGAACACTGGGACGGGAAGGGCTCGGCGCTCGAGCTGGTGATTTCGCTGAACCTGCGCCGGCGGCACCTGAACGAGAGCCAGCGCGCGATGTTGGCCGCGCGGCTCAAGGAGAAGCTGGCCGGGGAGGCCGCCAAACGGCGGGGCGCCCGCACTGACCTGCGGACCAATTGGCCGGGAAGTAAGTTCGGTGAAGCTAGTGAAAAGGCGGCAGCTTTGATGAACGTCTCGCCCACATCGGTCAAGCGCGCCGCGAAGCTGCTCAAACTCGGCGATCGCCGGCTCATCGTGCTGGTCGAGTCGGGCAAGCTGGCCGTCTCGGCTGCCGCCGGGAAGGTCGAGGGACGCCAGGCGAAAGCGCGAAGTCCGCGCCGCACGATTCCGCAGCCGTCCGCGGGCGAGGTCCTGCTGGCGATGTGGACGCCGCCGGGCCGCGTGGAGGAGGCGATGAAGCTGGTGAAGCAGTGGGGATTCGAGCAGCGGACTTCGGGCGTGGACATCGCTGCGCAGCAATCCGAAGGCACGCTGCTGATCCTGTCCCGGCGGAATCCACTGGAGGCGGGCGGCTGACATGCCATGGCCCTTGAGCGCCGTGCAATCTCTTGTAGAATCGGATCTGTGCGCGACCTCCTTCGTGTGACGACACTGCTGGTAGCCGCGGCGGCTGTTTGCGCCCAGCAGGCTTTCAACACGTCTCAGGACATCGAGGCGGGCGGGCGCCTGTTCCGCGCTCACTGCGCCGCCTGCCACGGCGCCGATGGCGCGGCCGTGCGGGGAACCGACTTGGGGCGCGGCCAGTTTCACCGCGGCTCGAGCGACCAGGATCTTTTCCGGACCATCTCCAACGGCATTCCCGGGACGACCATGCCGCCGATCTCCTTGCCCGGCAACCAAGCCTGGCAGATCATTGCCTTCGTGCGCTCGCTTGGCGAATGGAAAGCGCCGGCCGGCGCCACCGGGGACCCGCGCAGGGGACGCGAGATCTTCGACGGCAAGGCAGGCTGCCTGACCTGCCACCGCGTGGATGACAAAGGCGGCTGGGCGGGTCCGGACCTGAGCGAGGTGGGCGCGCTGCGGTCCTGGGTCCAACTGGAGAGCTCCGTCCTGCGACCCGCGGGGACGGTCCGGCCACAACACTGGCAGGTGAGGGCCGTGGCCCGCGACGGCCGGACGATCTCGGGCCTGCGCTTGAACGAAGACACGCATTCCTTGCAGTTGCTTGATTCCCAAGGGCGCCTCGTTTCGCTGCTCAAGAACGACGTGCAGAGCTACGAGATCGTCAAGAATTCGACCATGCCGTCGTACGAGGGCAAGCTCACCCGGCAGGAGGCCGACGAGTTGGTCAGCTACCTCGTGACACTGAAAGGCAGGAACCCGTGATGACATCTGCCCGATTTCTCGTTTTCGCTCTCGCCTGCGGGCTGCCCTCCGGCAGCTACAAGAGCCAGCGTTATAGCCTGCTCGCCCAGATCACGTCCGGCAATGTCCGCGACCTGGAACTGAAGTGGGTCTTCCAGTCGCAGTCGCTTGACAAGTTTGAGGCCACGCCGCTGGTGGCCGATGGTGTGATGTACCTGACGCAGCCTCCGAACGACGTGGTCGCTCTCGACGCCAGGACCGGCCGGCCTTTTTGGATCTACGAGTACCGTCCCTCGCCCCGCGCCGCCACTTGCTGCGGCAGAGTCAACCGGGGCGTGGGCCTCCTCGACGACCGGGTGTTTCTGTCGACCATTGACGCGCACTTGCTGGCGCTCGACGCGCGAACGGGCCGCCTGCTGTGGAATGTCGAGGTTGCTGACTTCCAGAAAGGCTACTCGCTGACGCACGCGCCGCTCGTGGTCAAGGACAAGGTGATCGTTGGGACCGCGGGCGGTGAATTCGGCATCCGCGGCTTTCTGGTCGCGTACGACGCCAAAACGGGCAAAGAGGCCTGGCGATTCTACACCATTCCCGGACCGGGCGAGCCCGGGCACGAGACCTGGAGCGGTGATGCCTGGAAACAGGGCGGAGGATCGATTTGGGTTACCGGCTCCTACGACCCAGACACGAACCTTACCTATTGGGGCGTCGGTAATCCCGGCCCGGACTGGAACGGCGACCCACGCCCCGGCGATAACCTCTACAGCGATTGCGTGATCGCCCTCGACGCCGATACCGGCAAGCTGCAATGGCACTACCAGTTCACACCACACGACGAGTGGGACTGGGACGCCGTTCAGGTCCCCGTTCTGGTGGACGCGGAATGGGGTGGAAGGCCCCGCAAGCTGATGCTGTGGGGCAATCGCAACGCGTTTTTCTACGTGCTCGACCGCACCACCGGGAAGTTCCTGTCGGGGAAGCCGTTCGCCAAACAGACCTGGGCGGCGGGCTTTGACGAAAGCGGCAGGCCCATCAAGGTCCCCGGCACCGCACCGAGCAGCGAAGGGAGCCTGGTGTTCCCGGGCGTGCAGGGAGCGACCAACTGGTACTCGCCATCGTACAGCCCGCGCACCGGGCTGTTCTACCTGTCTACGTGGCAGGGCTACTCGAGCGTTTTTCGTAAGTTCGCCGTCGAATACGAGCCGGGCAAGCGCTACATGGGGGGCGCGCCCAAGTCGGTCATCTCGGCACTGCGCCGCGAGCCGTTCAAGAGCTGGGGTGAGGAATCGGGCTACGGCGCCGTGCGCGCCATCGACCCGCAGACGGGGGAGTGGAAGTGGCAGTTCAAGATGGACGATGTGACCGACGGCGGCATTCTCACCACGGCGACCGACCTGTTGTTCACCGGCGGCCGGGAAGGCTACTTCTACGCCCTCGACGCCCGCGACGGTCGCCTGCTGTGGAAGAAGTATCTGGGCGGTCAGGTGGCGGCGGGCCCCATGACCTACCAGGTGGACGGCAAGCAGCACGTGGCCATCGCCGTAGGTCACTCGTTGTTCGTGTTCGGGCTGCGGGAGTAGGGCGACAAGCCGATTTCAACGCCCAGCGGCAGGACCTGGGCGCCTGGACAAAAAGGTAAAGACCTGCGCCTAGCCTCGATTTCCACGCCCCCTCGCCCCCGCCGGTTCCGGAAGCGGAAGCCATTATGTATTATATTGACACGAACATTTCGGATCTAGCCGACTGGATTATGGCAAAAAGCACATAAATTCCGTGGAAAATCCTTGACTCGCAGCCAGAGCGGCGGTGTAATTGGGGGTACTCCTGGTGGCCAGCGCCGGGATTTCCTGGAGGCCAGTGGCTATGAACAACACCACGGCGTATCGCCTGCCTCCGTTGGGGGTGTTACCCGGCCAGTCGTCGCCGAGACTCTACGACCGGGTGGTGGAAGCTCTGCGAGCCCGGCATTACAGCCGCCGCACGGAGGCTACTCACCTGCTCGAAGACGGCTACGACATCCGGACCGTGCAGGAACTCCTGGGCCACAAGGACGTAAAGACCACGATGGTGTACACGCACGTGTTGAACCGTGGCGGGCTGGGAGTGCACAGCCCTCTGGACCGGCTCCGAAAGCCGCTGTCGGTGGAGACCGGGGGATCTTACACTGACCGGCCGGTCAGCGTAAGACCCCGGAGGGAAGGCTAGCAGATGTCGCGGAAGTCTCTGTCAAATAAGGAGTTGTGGCCGGTGGCGGCCGCGCGGCGGTTTCGTGTTAGACTGCCCGGGACGGCGCTTACGCTGGTCTCGCGAAACAATAGTTAGCCGCCATACCAATGATCAGGCTAGGGAGATAATCATGAGAGACCTACGGGTCACCACGACAACAGGCGCGGACACCGTGCTTGAGAGAGCAGTTGTCGAAGACTTCAAGGTGGGCTTGCGTGGCGAACTGCTCTGGCCTAGTGACGACGGCTACGACACAGCCCGCAAGGTCTATAACGCGATGATCGACAAGCGGCCGGCGCTGATCGTCTGCTGCACTGGCGCCGCTGATGTCATCACCGCCGTCACCTTCGCTCGCACGCACGACCTGCTGGTGTCCGTCCGTGGCGGTGGCCACAGCATCGCGGGCAAAGCGGTGTGCGACGGCGGCGTCCTTATTGACCTCTCGCTCATGAAAGGAATGCGCGTAGATCCCGCCCGCCGCATCGCCCATGCGCAGCCCGGGCTGCGGCTGGGCGAGTTCGACCGGGAAACGCAGGCGTTTGGCCTCGAGACCACCTTGGGAGTCGTTAGCAACACTGGTCTCGCGGGGCTCACGCTCGGCGGCGGACTGGGGTGGCTCAACGGCCAATACGGGCTGGCGTGCGATAACTTGCTCTCGGTTGACGTGGTGACTGCGGATGGCCGGTTCCTGACAGCCAGCGCCAATGAGAACGCAGACCTCTTCTGGGGCGTGCGCGGGGGCGGCGGGAACTTCGGCATCGTGACCTCCTTTGA
>JACQDI010000881.1 GCA_016201195.1 Acidobacteriota bacterium
CAGGACGCCGAGCAGTGCATCCCGCCCTGGATCGGCGACGGCCTCGATCATCCCGACTTCCTTTACGCCGTGGCGCCCAAGCCCTACCTCATGCTCTCCGCCATCCGCGATTTCTTCTCTATCACCGGCGCCCGCGAGACTTACGAAGAGGCCAAGCGCGTTTACGCGCTGCTGGGCGTGCCCGAAAAGCTAAGGATGGTCGAGGCCGACGACGGCCACGGCTACAGCCTGCCCCGCCGCATGGCGGCGTACAACTGGTTCGGCCGCTGGCTCAAGGGCGCCGAAGACAACGAGCCCGAAGCGCCGGTCGAGCCGGAAACGGAAGAGGCTCTTTGGGCCACCAACACCGGCCAGGTCGCCACCTCGCTCGGCGGCGAGACCGTTCACTCCCTGAATCTGAAGCGCGTCGAACAGGCCAGGGCGATGCGGAAGTACTCGGCCGACGAGGTCCGGCGGCTGACCGGTTTCAAGCCTCCGGACCACCCCTTGAAGATCACCCCCTACGGCCAGATCGCCCGCAACGGCTACCGCATCGAGAAGCTCACCTACGAAACCGAGCCCGGCATCCTGGTGCCGTCGCTGCTCTACGTGCCCGACTCGCCGGCCGGCCCCAAGCCCGCGGTCATTTACGTGAACAGTCGCGGCAAGTCGGCCGGCAACAAGGAACTCGAACAACTGGCGCACGCCGGCTACGTGGCCCTGGCCATCGACATTCGCGGAACCGGCGAGACGCGCTTCACGAGCGACGCCCAGGGCTCCGATTTCCCGCGCTTCTTCGGCGACTACAACAACGCCATGAAAGCATTGCTGCTAGGTAAGACTCTGGCCGGAATGCGCGCCCAGGACATCGCGCGCGGCCTCGACCTGCTGGCGACCCGCCCGGAGGTTGACCGCGACCGCATCTTGGGCTATGGCCGAGGCGGCGGCGCAGTCCCACTGCTGCACCTGGCCGCCCTCGATCCGCGCCTGAAGCGCGTAGCCCTCGAAGAAATGCTCGTCTCCTACGAGGCGGTAGTCCGCGCCCGCATTCACCGCGACGTGTTCGAGAGCGTGGTCCCTGGCGCCCTCCGGTCCTACGATCTGCCCGACCTCGCCGCGGCCGCAGCCCCACGCCGGGTCACCATCGTCAGCTCCATCGACCCGTTGGGACATCCCCTCCCCGGCGGCGGGCGCAAGGCCGGTCAAGGCCTCGACGCTATACTGAAGTAATGCCACGGCGCAAACGGGTTGCTTTCCAGGGAGAGCGGGGCGCGTTCAGCGAGGAAGCCGCGCGCCGGCTGCTCGGCGACGGCCTCGATCTGGAACCCCGCCAGCGCTTCCAGGAGGTCTTCCGTGCCCTCGCCGGGGGGGACGTGGATTACGCCGTCATCCCTATCGAAAACACCCTGCACGGCTCGGTCCACGAAAACTACGACCACCTGCTGCATTTCAAGCTGCCCATCATCGGCGAGACGCAGGTGCGCATCGTGCACAACCTCATCGTCCGGCCCGGCGTGCGCTTCCGCGACGTGCGCCGCGTCTATTCGCACCCCGTGGCGCTCACTCAGTGCCTGCGCTTCTTCGAGAAAAACCCGCAACTCCGAAGCGAGAGCTACTACGACACGGCGGGCAGCGTGAAGATGCTGATGGAGCAAGCGCCGGAAGGCGGCGCCGCCATCGCTTCGGTCGCTGCCGCTGAGTACTACAAGGCTCACATCCTGAAGCGGTCGATCGAGGACGACCGGAGCAACTTCACCCGCTTCTTCCTGCTCGCCCGCCAGGCGCGGCGCGGGCGCTCCGGCGGCAGCCTCAAAACTTCCATTGTTTTCACCACTCGCAACATCCCCGGCGCGCTGTTCCGGTGCCTGGCCACCTTCGCGCTGCGCGACATCAACCTGATCAAGATCGAGTCCCGGCCCTTGCGCGGCAAACCCTGGGAGTACCTGTTCTACCTCGACTTCCTGGGCGCGCCCCACGAGGAACGCTGCCGCCACGCCCTGGCCCACTTGGCCGAGCTGGCCGATTTGCTCCAGGTCCTGGGATGCTACCGCCAGGTGTAGGGCAAGCCTCTGGCTTGCCCTGGATCGTGGAACGTAGATCGTGGATCGTAGAATGTGGCCGCCACCCGGGCCCACGATCCACAACCCACGATCCACGATCCGGCAGTACACTAGTACTATGGGAACCGAGGTGAAACCGCTGGAACCTGAAGAGCCGGAAAGCATCGTCCCCGACGAGCTGCCTTTGCTGCCGGTGCGCGATACGGTGCTGTTTCCCAACGCGTTGCTGCCGCTGACCATCGGACGTGAAAGCTCCATCGCCCTGGTGCAGTCGCTCGGCGAGGACAAGTTCCTGGGCGTTTTGACCCAGCAGGACGCGCGAGTCGACGCGCCCGGCCCGGCCGACCTGCACGCGGTCGGCACGGTGGCCGTGATCCACAAGGTCATCCGCATGCCCAACCAGAACCTGTTCATCTTCTGCGAGGGGATGTACCGGATGCGCGTGCTCGAGTTCACCGCGCAGGAGCCGTTCCTGCGGGGACGCGTGGAGCGCATCGAGGAAACCGAGCCCGAGCCGACGCCGGAGCTGGAGGCCCTGCGCCAAAACGCGATCAGCGTGTTCCAGCAGATCGTCGCCCTCATCCCCTCGCTTTCCGACGACCTCCAGCAGATCGCCGCCAACATCGCCGAGAACGGCCGCCTGGCCGACTTCATGGCCACCTCGCTGCCCACCCTTTCCACCGCCGAGCGCCAGGAGATCCTGAGCGAGCTCGACCTCCCCAAGCGGCTGGCGCAGATCCACCGCAAGCTCACCAAGGAGCTCGAGCTGCAGCAGCTCCGCGCCAAGATCCAGACCCAGGTGCAGGACCAGCTCTCCCAGACCCAGCGCGAGTTCTACCTCCGCGAGCAGTTGAAAGCCATCCACAAGGAGCTGGGCGAGGGCGACGAGCAGGAGCGCGACATCGAGGAGCTGAAGGAGAAGGTCGAGGCGGCGGGCATGCCCGAGGAGGTCCTGAAAGAAGCCCTGCGCGAACTCAAGCGCCTCTCCCGCATGTCGCCGGCCGCCGCCGAGTACCACGTGACACGCACCTACCTGGACTGGATGGTCGCGTTGCCGTGGCAGAAATCCTCGGCGGTCGAAACCGACATCGGCAAGGCCAAGGAGATCCTCGACGCCGATCACTACGACCTGGAGAAGGTGAAAGACCGCATCCTCGATTACCTGGCGGTGCGGCAGTTGAACCCGTCCATCAAGGGTCCGATCCTGTGCTTCGTCGGTCCGCCGGGGGTGGGCAAGACGTCGCTCGGCCGTTCCATCGCGCGGGCCACCGGCCGCAAGTTCGTGCGCGTGGCGCTGGGCGGCATGCACGACGAGGCCGAGATCCGCGGCCACCGCCGCACCTACATCGGCGCTCTGCCCGGGCAGATCATCCAGGGGATCCGCCGCGCCGAGACCCGGGATCCGGTCTTCATGCTCGATGAGATCGACAAGGTGGGGAAGGATTTCCGGGGCGACCCGGCCTCCGCGCTGCTCGAAGCGCTCGATCCGGAGCAGAACAACAGCTTCCGCGACAACTACCTCGATGTGCCGTTTGACCTTTCCAAGGTCCTGTTCATCACCACCGCCAACGTTCTCGACCCGGTGCCCGACGCCCTGCGCGACCGCATGCAGGTGATCGAGCTGCCCGGCTACACGGAGCTGGAGAAGCTGCGAATCGCCTTCACCTACCTGATCCCGCGGCAGGCCAGCGACAACGGGATCAAGCTGGGCGAGCAGATCGAGTTCACCGAGGAAGGAGTCCGCTACATCATTCGCCGCTACACGCGCGAGGCCGGGGTGCGGAACCTGGAGCGCGAGATCGGCACGGTGTGCCGCAAGCAGGCGCGCAAAATCGCCGAAAGAACGGTGGACGCCGGCGCCACCCGGGTGATCCCGGAGCTGGTCGAAGAGCGGTTGGGCCCGCCCAGGCTGCGTCCCGAGAGCGAGGTTCTGGAGCGCACGCGCCTGCCCGGCGTGGCGGTGGGCCTCGCCTGGACCCCCACCGGCGGCGACGTGCTGTTCGTTGAAGCAGGCATGCTGCGCGGCGGCAGCAAGGGCCTGATCATGACCGGCCAGATCGGCCAGGTCATGCAGGAATCCATGCAGGCCGCGCTGAGCTGGGTCCGCGCCAACGCCGAGACGCTGCGCATCGACCCGGATTTCCTGAAGAACAACGACATCCACATCCACGTGCCCGCCGGAGCCATCCCCAAGGACGGTCCCTCGGCCGGGGTCACCATGGTGACAGCGCTGGTGTCGCGCCTCACCGGCCGCCGCCTGCGCCCGCACGTGGCCATGACCGGCGAGATCACCCTGAGCGGCCTGGTCTTACCGGTAGGCGGGATCAAAGAAAAGGTCCTCGCCGCCAAGGCCGCCGACATTCAGGAAGTCCTGCTCCCCGGTGAAAACGAGGCCAACGTCAAGGAAGACTTGAAAACCGAGCAGATCGGCGAGATGAAGTTCCGCTACGTGAAGACCGTCGAAGAAGTAATCGACTTGGCCCTGGAGCCGGCGGCGGTCCCGGAGGAAGCCGCCGTCCCCGCGTAGCGCAGCCAAAGACGCAAGTCCTGTCTCACGGTAGAGTAGGAGAGAGGGCGACACCGATTAGGGTGCGACCCACTCTCCCCTCCTCGAACCGGACGTGCAGATTTCCCGCATCCGGCTCTCCTGTAAGCTCTCGCCGCAGGCATGCGCAGGCAGTTGCGCGGCTGTGTCCCCCAATCGAACGAGCCCGAACTTCTCGAGCTGCTGATAACAGGTCACTCCTTTCGGCGGACGAAAGGGCCGCTGGCTGCGCCGTCTCAGGTGTTGCCTGAGACGGTCGCGAACGTACGAGTTGATCCTCCCGAACGCCACCCGCGGGTACCCGAACGAAAAGTAGTTCCCCCAGCCTTTCAAGTGCCGGTTCAGCTCCTGCACTAGCTGCGGTAGCGGCTTGAAGCACTGCCGATGGTCGGTCCTCTCGTGCAGCTTCTGCCGCTCCCTCCGCAGGGCCTTCTTCGACGGACTCACGTTCAGATACCGCCACCGGCGTCCTTGCAGATCGTCGTAGTAGCGGAACGTGAAGCCCAGAAAGTCCAGGCTCGCTCCCTCTTCCTTCAAGTTCACCACCCGAGTCTTGTCCCGATTGATCTCCAGCCCTAACCAGGTCTCTAACTGCGACTCGATGTACCCAGTCAGCCGGCTGCCTTGATAGCGCGCTAACACCACAAAGTCGTCGGCGTAGCGCACCAGCTTGGCCCCTGCCCACCGGCCGGCCCGCTTGGTCGATGAAACTTCCAGTCAAACCCATGCAGGTATAGGTTTGCCAGCAAAGGGGAAATCACTCCTCCTTGTGGCGTCCCTCGCCGCGAGCGGCTCCACTGCCCCGATCCGCCCTTGCTCCCGCCCGGCTCTACCACGGGGCTTTGCAGCCACCTCCGGATCAGTCGCAGCACCGATCGGTCCACCACCCGCATCCGCACACACGCCAGAAGCTTGTCCTGCGGAATCGAGTCCAAGTGCCCCTTTAGGTCCCTTTAGGTCCGCGTCCTACACCGCCTGATACCCAGCCTTCAAATGGCTGCGTATCTCCTCCAGCGCCTGATGCGCCGAGCGCCCCGGTCGGAACCCATACGAACAGTCCAGGAAGTCCGCTTCAAAGATCGGCTCCAGGATCAACAGGGTCGCCATCTGCACTACCCGGTCGCGTACCGTCGGGATTCCCAACGGCCTCCGCTTCCCATTCGCCTTCGGTATGTAGACGCGTCGTACCGCCTCCGGCCGGTAGGTCTTGGTGCGCAAGGCTTCCTCCACTTGCTCCAGAAACCTTTCCACGCCCCCTTCCGACGCCTCGATCTGTTGGATCGTGACGCCGTCGATCCCAGGCGCCCCTTGATTGTTTCGCACCTGGTCCCAGGCCGCCTTCAGCGTTTCACGCCGATAGATCTGGTTATACAACGTGTAAAACCGGAACTTCGGCTCCTGCTTGGCCTTCTGGCCCAGCTTCGGTCTCAGTATAGAGAGTTCCTCCGGCAGCACACGCTCCGAACCCCTTTCCCATCCCGGGGGTGGTGTACTTACCACCAACCCTCGCATGGGTGGTCCGCTCTTCGACGGCCCCGGTTGTCCCCTAGTAGGCTTCTTCGCCAATCGGCTCTCCCTTCTTCTTACAAAAGCATGCTTCCAGCAAAGCCCCTTCGCTCCACGGGCATTACCCCGCTTCTTCGCTACTACGGGCCTTTCCGACTCCCGGCCTAGGCCGTACCCTGGTTATGTTTTCCCAGGCCACGTTGGTCCTGTCCCGCTTCCCCGCCCTGCCGGGTCTCCCAGGTCCCTCGACTGATCTGTCCCTGCGCGCTGCCCCCATCCACCCCGGAAAGCCCAGCGGCTGCTGGTACCCGTTGCTTCACCACTGGTCTCAGGCTTCACCATCTTGGGCAGGCTGGCCACTTTCACTTAGCGTCACGAGGCCGAATCGGGTTTGTTTCTCTGCGGCTCGCAGGTTTGCCGCACGAGGCTTCGCCAGCCGGATTGCTCCGACCCGCGCTCGCTTGGCTACATGTCTGAACGGGCAACTTACATGGTGGACTCCTTTCATTCCACAAGATCAGCCAGGTTTATCCTGGCACTCCCAAGGGCGCCAAGGTCGCCAAGAAACTAGATTTCGTACTCGGGGGGTTTGGGCTGGCCGTAGCGGATGCGGGCCCAGAGGCGCTCGTGCAGAAAGTAGCCGAATAGCTTGATGACGCCGTCGATGGCGCCGATCTGCATGGCGATCGAAATTTTCCCGGTCAGCGCCCAGGCGACCAGCGCGGTGATGATCCACGCACAGAGCCGGTAGCTCACGGTCTTGGCTACACTTCTGCGTTTGCTTTCCATGCGGAATGTCTCATTATCCCATGCTATGATGGCCGCGCTATGTCTCCGGTTTCCGTAACTCAAAAACGCGCCCGCCTGCTGGCGGCCCTGCGGGCGCAGGCTTCGCCGCCGGGCCGAGCCAACAACTCGCCCGCGATCACCGACCTGGCCGTCCACGCGGTGCGCGAGCCGGTGAGCCGTTTGGAATACGTGCTGGCGGTGGTTTCGACCGATGCGGGGATCACCGGCGTGGGCGAGGCAGCCGCCGTGCCCGACGCATCCACGGCAGCGGCCGGGCTTCTCGAGCAGAAGAAGTCGCTGGTGGGGCGCAGCGCCACCGCGGTCGAAGCGCTCCAGGCCACGGCCGGGCGGGCGGCCATCAACATGGCCCTGCTCGACATCACCGGCAAGCTGGCCAAGGCGCCTATCTACGAGGTGCTGGGGGGCCCCACGCGGTTCAAGGCGCGGGCGGCGACGGCGATCCAGGGTGATTCGATCGACGCGGCTCGGGCGGCCGGATTTCGCGCGATCTTCGTTCCGCTCGCGCCGCCCGCGTTTCGTAACCAGGGCCAAGCCTTCGTCCGCGGCACGCGCCGGAGGATCGACCGGCTGCGGGCGGCCGGCGGCGACGAGATCGACTTCGTCCTCGACTGCAACGGGGCGCTGACGCCGGGGGACGCGCAGATGCTCGCCCACGAGCTCGAGTCGTTTCATCTGCTATGGCTCGACGAGCCCTGCTCGCCGCTCAACCTGAACGCGGTGGCGCGAATCGCCGGCGAGTCGGTGACGCCGATTGGGCTGGGCCGCCGCGCCACGCGCAACAGCCAGTTTCAGGACCTGCTGCGGCTGGACGCGGTCGACATCCTGCGGCCCAACATGGGTCTGCTCGGTATTACCCAGATCCGAAAAGCGGCAGCGCTGGCCGAGGCGTATTACGTGGCCGTGGCCCCGTATCACCGCGGTGGGCCGGTGGCCTCCGCCGCCTGTTTGCAGCTCGCCGCCTCCATCCCCAACTTCTTCCTGCAGGAGGTTCCCTTCCCGGCCTCCGAGCAAGACCGGCGGATGCGCGCCGAGCTGATATCGCCGGCCATCGAATCGCCGCGCGACGGCTTCCTGCCGCTGCCCACCGGCCCGGGACTGGGCATCACCCTGAACCTGGACGCGGTCCGGAAATATCGAATATGAACAGACGACAATTCTTGACTGGATTCTCTGCCGCCGCGGCGGGCCCTCAAATTCTCAAATCCTCAAATTCTCAAATCTGCCCCTGCACCCCGATGCTCGCTGCTGCGCAAAGCGCGGGCAGCAGC
>JACQDI010000858.1 GCA_016201195.1 Acidobacteriota bacterium
AACGGCAACTACGAGGTTCCCGACCTCAAGCCGGGCACCTACCGCGTGAAGGCGGACAAGGCCGGCTTCCGGACCCACCTGGCCGAGAGCCTGCTGCTCGATGCCGGGCAGGTTCGCCGCGTCGACGTCCTGCTGCAGGTCGGGGCCACCGCCGAACGGTCACGGTCGAAGCGGGCGCGGCGCTGATCACCACCGAAACCGGGACCATCGGCGGGGAGCTGGACAAGAAGAAGTTTGCCGATCGGCCGCTGGTCGACGTTTACCCGTCGCCGCTGGCGATGCTGACCACGGTTCCGGGCATACAGGGAAACGGCTGGAATTTGGTGATTTCGGGTCAAGGCCGGAACCAGCAGACCTGGGCCATGGACGGGATCGCCAATGACACCACGGGCGACCAGCTCGACAATCCGAGCTTCTTCGAGACGGTGCAGGTGACCAACGTGAGCGCCGCCGCCGATGGCGCGCGCGTCACAAACTTCAACATGGTTTCCAAGACCGGCGCCAACTCCTTTCATGGCGGCGTGTACTATCAGCACGAGAACTCGGCGCTGAACGCGCGCCTGTTCTTCGACCAGCGCAAGAACCCGTACATCCTGCACGAGTTTGAGATGGAGCAAGGCGGGCGGATCATCAAGGACCGGACGTTCTTTTTCGTGGCGTGGTTCCACCAGTCGATTCCGCTCGGCTTCTTCGTGCTGAGGAGCATGCCGACCCTGAAGATGCGCGGGGGCGACTTCGGCCAGTTCTCCCGGGCCATCACCGATCCGACCAACGGCCAGCCATTCCCGAACAAAATCATCCCGGCCAGCCGTTTCAGCGACGTCTCCAAGAAAGTGATGGATGCGTACATGCCGCAGCCGAACATCGGCGGTCCCGACAACCTGACCAACAATTTTGGCTGGACATTCCCGTACAACTCCGACCTTTATAAAGGCGACTGGCCGTTTATCCGCATCGACCACAGGCTGACGGCGAAGAACAATCTGTACGTTCGGTGGATGCAACGGAAGACGCCTTACATCCTGCCCGGGGCGACGCCGACGCTGACCTATACGTCGTCGCGCGACCACCGGCAGAGCGTCGTCTCGGACACGCACGTGTTCACGCCCAACCTCGTCAACAGTTTCTCGTTCGGCCGTCAGACCGACCTCCAACCCATCGGCCAGGAGGAGAAGGGCTTTACGCCGCTGGCTGGCGACGACGTGGTGAAGGCCATCGGTCTACTAAGGTGTGAACCCACGCGGCTATCACACCCAAGGGTTCCCGCAAATGAGCATCAACGGCCTGTCCACGCTTTCGAGCAGCAACGGCGGCATCGGCAATATCAATAATGACAACGGGATCAACACCTACCAGGACACGCTCACCTGGTCGAAAGGGAAGCACGTACTGAAGGCGGGGGGAGACTACCGGCGGTTCTGGCAGCGCTCCGCGCTGATCTCGACACAGGTATACGGCAACTTCAACTTCAACTCTTCGATTACCGGGGTGGGTTTCTCGGATTTCCTGTTGGGACTGCCATTCTCGAGTACGCGTCTCGACCCGCTGGTGGCCCGCCGGAACACCAACAAACAGGTGGGGCTCTTCGTGACCGACACCTTCAAGGTCACCCAGAAACTCACGCTCGATTACGGGCTGCGCTGGGACTACTACGCGCTGCCGACGTATGAAGACGGCCTGATGTACAACTGGGATCCCGCGACCGGCAACGTGGTTGTGGCGCAGGGGGCGCTCGCCAAGGTTCACCCCTTGTATCCCAAGACCATCAAGATCGTGGAAGGACGCGTGGTGCCGGACGCGGACAAGAGGAACTTCCGGCCTCGGATTTCGGCGGCGTACCGCCTGACGAACAAACTGGTATTGCGCGGCGGTTACGGCGAGTATTCGGAAGTGTGGGGTTACTTCTCCCGGCTGCTGGGCGGCGGGCCGTTCCAGTTGGGTGAGACGTACAACAACGTGATCACGAACGGGCAGCCTCTGTTTTCGTTCCCGAACCCGTTCCCATCGAGCCTGGGGGCGGCCACGGTGCCGAGCCAGAGCAGCACCGGATATCCGTTGCAAACCGACAACGGCGTGATCCGGCAGTATAGCTTCACCGTCGAGCGGGAATTCCGCGACATGGGGTTGCGAGTTTCTTACATCGGCTCGCGCGGCTCCGGTCTCAACTACAGTCTCGACATCAACAAGCCGCCGGCCAGCACCATTCCCTTCACGGCCACGAGGCGGCCGAATCCGCAGTTCAACGGCACCACCGTCACGCGAACCGACGGACTGTGGCACTACGATTCGCTCCAGGTGCAAGGGCAGCGCAGAATGGGATCGTTTACGTTCAACGCCCACTGGACCTGGTCCAACAACATGAACAACTCCAGCATCAACGAGGATCCTTACAATCTGGGCCGCTGGGCGCGGGACAGCGTGGACCGGCGTCATTATGTATCGCTCAGTTCCACCTGGGCCGTGCCGGTGGGGAAAGGGCGGCGGTACCTGTCGAGCGCCCCGCGTGTGGTCGATAAGGCGCTCGGGGGGTGGGGCTTGCAGTATATCAGTTACTTCGGCACGGGCGGGTACTTCTCGCCCTCGTACTCGGGCTCGGACCCGTCGAACACGAATACCGTAGGCGGGCTGCCCGACCGGATCGCCGACGGCAACAAGCCCCCCGATCAGCGGACCAAGACGCAATGGTTCGATCCTACGGCGTTCAAAGTGCCGGCGCCTGGCCATTTCGGGAACAGCGGGGTGAACATTCTGCAAGGCCAGGGGATCAACGTGCATCACCTGAGCGTCGCCAAGACCTTCGCCATTACCGAGCGGTTCAAAACGACGTTCACGGCGGCGATTTCGAACCTGTTCAACCACCCGCACTTCAACAACCCGCTCAGCAACATCACGAATCCGAATCCCGGGCAGTTCACGTCGATCATTCCCGACTACAACCCAGAGAAACAGAGCAACCGGCACATCGCGATGAAGCTTCGCGTGGAGTGGTAGTCTTCTCGTCAGCCGTGGCAGGGACCGGCTCGTGCGGTCCCCGCCGCGAGCAAACCCTCATCTACTAGACTGGAGTCCTGGCGCTGCCGCGGCGAGCGCCGGCCCCCGCGTTGCTGATATGTCGAAGCTCACTTGCCTTCTCCTGGCCGGTCTGGCGCTGGTGATCGCTTCGTCCTACAGTTCACCGTCCGAACCGCGGGTTCAATTTGTCAACGTCAGCGCCGAGGCTGGGCTTAGGTTCCGGCACGAGAACGGGGCCTCGCGCGAAAAGCACATGTTCGAGACCTTGGGGTCCGGGGTGGCGGGG
>JACQDI010000859.1 GCA_016201195.1 Acidobacteriota bacterium
CTCCAGATCTCCAACAGCTAACCTCACCAGGGGGAGGCGGGCCGCACCTGCCTCCCCTCCCGCCTTAGAAGCCACAGAGACACAGAGGCACAGAGGATCAATTCTTCTCTGTGTCTCTGTGCCTCTGTGGCATTCTGGTTGTTCTCGGATTTCCGATATAGTGGTAGCATGCCCCAGAAGCTGATCTCCCTTACCTACCACCTTCTGCAGGAAGACCAGGTTGCGACAAAGGACCACCTCGAATTCAGCCGTCTGCTGACGCAGATCACGATGGCCGCGCGGATCATCACCCAGGAGCTGCGTCGGGCCGGGCTGGCCGACATGCTCGGCAAAACCGGCGCGGTCAACGTCCAGCAGGAAGAAGTCAAGAAGCTCGACGAGTTTGCCAACGAGACGCTGATCTCGGCCTGCGAGGAGAGCGGGCTGGTCTTCGGCGCCGCCTCCGAAGAGCTGAAGAGCGCCACCCACTTCCATCTGCACGGCCGCTCCGGCGCCGCCTACGCCGTATTGTTCGACCCCTTGGACGGATCATCCAACACCGATGTGAACGGCTCTCTGGGCTCCATCTTCTCCATCTTCCGCCGCCGTAGCCTCCAGGGCGTCGGCACCGACGCCGACCTGCTACGCGCCGGCCGCGAGCTGTTCGCCGCCGGCTACATCCTCTATGGTCCCAGCATCATGCTGGTCTATAGCCGCGGCCTGGGCGTCCACGCCTTCACCCTCGATCCGGGGGTCGGGCAGTTTTTCGAGAGCCACTACCAGATCCGCATGCCGGCCCACGGCGCGGTCTACAGCATCAACGAAGGGATCCGCCGCCGCTGGCAGCCCGGCATCGCCGCGTTCATCGACCGCCTCCAGTCCGAGGACTCGCCCGCCGGCAAGCCCTACTCGACCCGCTACACCGGCTGCCTCACCGCCGACTTTCACCGCATCCTGCTCGAAGGCGGCGTCTTCCTCTATCCCGAGGTCCTCGGCAACGACGGCCACTACTCCGGCAAGCTCCGCCTGCTCTACGAGGCCATGCCGCTCGCCTACCTGGCTCACAACGCCGGCGGGCGCGGCTCGACCGGCCTCGAGCCCATTCTCGACATCCAACCCACGTCGCTGCACCAGCGCGTCGGCCTGATCCTGGGCAGCCAGGCCGAGGTGCACCTGGCGGAGCAGATCATCTCGGAAGCGGTCTCGGAGAAGGAATGCGAATCGCGGGCCTAGAGATCGGCGCTGGAGCGCCCCTGTGCCTGATCGCCGGTCCCTGTGTGATTGAAAGCGAAGAGCACGCCCTGGGCATCGCAACCCGGCTCGCCTCGATCACCCGCGAGCAGGATGTTCCCTTGATCTTCAAGGCCTCTTACGACAAGGCCAACCGCACCAGTGTCGCCTCCTACCGCGGCCCCGGCCTCATCGAAGGCCTCCGCATCCTCGCCCGCATCAGGGAGTCGACCGGCCTGCCGATCCTGGCCGACGTCCATGAGCCGGCCCAAGTCGCTCCCGCCGCCGAGGTCTGCGACGTGCTTCAGATCCCGGCGTTTCTCTGCCGGCAGACCGACCTGCTCCTCGAAGCCGGCCGCAGCGGCCGCGTCGTCAACATCAAGAAGGGCCAGTTCCTTTCCCCCTGGGACCTCCGCCACGCCGCCGAAAAGGTCGCCTCCACCGGCAATACCCGTATTCTGCTCACCGAGCGCGGCGCCAGCTTCGGCTACAACAACCTCGTCGTGGACATGCGCTCCCTGGTCATCCTGCGTGAATTCGGCTTCCCGATGGTCCTCGACGTCACCCACGGCGTGCAGCTCCCCGGCGGAGCCGGCGGCGCCTCGAGTGGCCAGCCCCAGTTCATCGAGCCTCTCGCGCGCGCCGGCGTGGCAACCGGCGTCGACGCCCTCTTCCTCGAGGTCCACGAGGCCCCCGAGCGCGCCCTTTCCGACGGTCCCAACGCCCTCCGCCTCGACCTGCTGCCGGGCCTGCTGGCCCGCCTGCGCCAAATCGACGCGCTGGTTAAACCTTGGCTGCCCTAGCTAGCCCCCGCATTTCTCACCAGATCTTCCTCACGAAGTCGTGGCGCAGCGTGAGCATACCGCGCCTTCCGACGGTATAATGGGGACGTGGCAAACAGACGCCAACGCGGCAACGGTCCTCTCGTTGATTCTTGTCGATAAATCGATGCAATTTCTATGAGCACGCTAGTTACTTTCCGGCGCAAAATTGAGGCCCTAAGCCCCCTGGATTGAACAGGCGCCCTTGCCGCATCGTGCAAGAGAGTGCAGTTTTCGTCTGGAGCGCGAGGGCGAGTCGGCACGGTGCCGGGGCTCCTTTCTGAGGTTGATTAGTAAGGAAGAATAGTCGTAGTCGAAACTGTGGGAATGTGGGAATCGCGGAGCGATTTCCAAGGGCGGTGGAAAGCGAGGGAAACCTGATGTTGGTTTTCCTCGGTTTCCACGGCCCGTCATTTCCACAGCCGCTTCCGTGTGGATCAAGCACTTCGTTTCTCCGGCTGAAAGCTGGCGAATAGCTTCCGCTTGGCTTCCTGCATGTGGCGCGCGGCGCCGGTATCGCTTTCGCTTTGAGCGATCCGACTGATAGCCTGCAGACTCTGCCCGGGCTTGAGATAAGTGGCGGCGTCGGGCAACTGCTGGAACACTTCCCAGGGCGTAGCATAGCGGCGGTAGACGCGCTTCTGCTTGC
>JACQDI010000860.1 GCA_016201195.1 Acidobacteriota bacterium
CACCATGGCCGCCGTGAGCGTGTGTGTTTCGCTGATGGCGACCGACTGTTGCGTGGGCTGGGCGACGCTGAAGTCGTTGGCCGGCTCGGGCAGGGTGGTCGGCAGCGTGTTCTCGTTACCACCCCAGGAGACGCGGCCAAACATGTTGTCGCGGTCGCGCAACTTGTGATCGATGCGCGCATTGAACTGATCGCTGTAAACGCGCTCCTTCGGGTTATAGAAGTGGTTGCGCACGATGCCCGGCAGGTTCGGCTGCGGGAAAAGGGCGGCGAGCTTGGTGGCAACCGGATCCCAGCGGTTTGCCGGAACGAGGTTGTTCAGGAACGGATCGCGCAGGAACCCGCTGCCGGCCGGGTTGGGGTGCGTGGTGGCGGGATCGAAGATCCGCGTGGCGGCAAAATTGCCGGCCCGCAGCGTGTCCACAGGCACCGAGCCGATTTGGGGGGCCGCGTTCACTTCCCGCGAGCTCTGCCAGCTTCCGAAAAAGAACATGCGGTTTTTCCGGATCGGCCCGCCGAGAGTGGCGCCGAACTGGTTCTGAAGAAAGGCCGGGCGGCCCCCGCCGGTGGGCTGGAAGTAGGGCCGCGCATCGAGCTTCGAGTTCCGGAAGAAGTCGAACAGGCCGCCGTGGAGGCTGTTGGTGCCGGACTTCATGGTCACGTTCACAACGCCGCCCGCTGCCTGGCCGAACTCGGCAGAGAACGTGCTGGTCTGCACTTTGAACTCCTGGATGGAGCCAGGCACCGGCAGCACGATCTGCGCGGTGCTGCGATCGAAGCCGAGAATGCGGTTCTTGTTCTCGATCCCGTCGAGCAGATAGCTGTTCTGGATGGGACGCGCGCCATTGGCGACGAAGTTGTCCCGCTCGGCGGTGCGGTTGGATGGCAGCGTGCCGGCGCCGAGCGTGGCGAGTTGAATGAAGTTCCGCCCGTTGAGCGGAAGATCCGTGATCGTGCGCTCCTGGATCACTTGCCCGAGCGACGAGGTTTCCGACTCAAGCAGCGGGGCGGCAGCGGTGACGGTGATCTCAGAGGTGGCGGCGCCGACCTCAAGCTGGAAGTCGAGAGCCAACCGCTCCTGCACCCGCAGCTCCAGGCCGGTGCGCGTCTCCGTGCGGAAGCCGCTCGCCGCCACGGAGAGGCTGTACTTGCCGGGTTTGAGCGCAGGCGCCGAGTAAAAGCCGGCCGAGTTGGTGACCAGCGGAGTCTGGATCCCCGTCTCCACCTCCGTAACGGTGACCTTCGCGTTCGGCACCACCGCACCCGTTGCGTCCGATACGACACCGGAGATTGCGCCCGTATCTACCTGGGAGAGCAGGACCATCGAAGCGAAAACCCACACGCCCGCGAGCTTTCTCATAGAGCGAACTATATCACAACCTACTTACCGTGATTTCGGCGGTTGACCAGGCCGAGCTTTGGGTGTATCTTCCTGACAGAGCGGCGTCGTCATTTCAGGTCGCGGAGGTGGAAATGTCCTTTCCGGGAAACTCTCCATTGGGTCGTCTGCTGGTGTTAGGGGCCCTGTTCATGGCTGTCGCGTTGGGGCAAGGGGAACGGGCGACAGTGACCGGAGTCGTTACCGACTCGAGCGGAGCCATTGTGGTGGGGGCTGAGGTCACGATTCGGAATGTCGCCACCAACGTCATCACCAGAACCAAAACCAATGCTGCCGGCATCTACTACCTGCCCGCTTTGCCTCCGGGCCGGTATGAACTTCGCGTGGAGTCCGGCGGATTTCGGCCGGCGGTGGTCGCGGATATCCCCCTGGGCGCGGGGCTGACCGCAACCTTCAACCTGACCCTGGAGGTTGGAACCGTCACCGAAGCCGTGGAAGTGCAGGCGACCGCCGTGCAACTGGAGTCGCAGACCTCCGGCCTCGGCAAGATCCTGGCGACGCGCAGCATCGCCGAGCTTCCGGCGCTGGGGCGAAACCCGCTCACGTTGCTGGCGACTATCCCCGGTGTGCAACCCGTGGGCGGCGCCACGTCCCTCGCCAATTCGCAATACAAAATGAGCGGCGGCACGGCTACGCAAAACGGTCTGTTGACCGACGGCGGGGAGAATCGGGCGTTCCGAACCAGCACTAACAGCGTGGTCCCGCTGGAGTCGATCGCCGAGATGCGGGTGGACACCGCCACCTACGCCGCGGAATTTGGCCGCTCTGGCGGCGGCGTCATCAACCTGGTCACCAAGTCAGGGACCAATCAGATTCACGGCGTGGGATACGAATTCCTCCGGAACGATCACCTCAACGCCAATAGCTGGCAAAACAACAGGAGCGCGGTGAGAAAGGGCCTGTACCAGCAAAATCAATTCGGAGCGGCCGTGGGCGGGCCGATCGTTCATGACCGGACCTTCTTTTTCTTCAACTACGAGGCCGTACGCCAGGGCACTCCGATCCAGAACCTCTCGACGGTGCCGACGGAGGCGCAGCGGCGGGGCCAATTCACGGGGACCCTGGACGCCGGCGCCAGACAGATCATCGTCTATGACCCCACCACCACCCGTGCCGACCCCTCCCAGTCGGGGAGGTTTATCCGCGACCCGTTCTCCGGCAACAGCATTCCTCAAGCCCGCATCAATCCAGTATCCCTGAACGTCCTGAAGTACTGGCCGGCTGCCAACCGGCCCGGAGAAGGCCCTTCCAACTTCAACAACTACTTCAAGTCCGCTAAGAGCATAACGCCTAGCAATTTCTATTTGGCCCGCATCGACCATGTGATCTCCGAGAAACATCGCCTCTTCGGGCGGTTCAATGCCCGGCAGACCAGGACTTTGACCAGCGGCCTGGGGGCCGAGGATGTGGCCTTCATTTCACGGTCGATTTCGAGTTCCCCGGTGCGGAACGCCCTGGTCAGCCTCACGTCGACTTTCACGCCCTCCTTGCTGGGCGAA
>JACQDI010000861.1 GCA_016201195.1 Acidobacteriota bacterium
AAGTCGGTCATCTGGTGCTTTATGGAGGGTGGGCCGAGCCACGTGGACCTATTCGACCCCAAGCCCACGCTCGAGAAGCTGGCCGGGCAACCGATGCCGGCCTCGTTCGGACGTCCGATCACCGCTATGGGCACGGCCAACAACGGCCTGATGCCCAGCAAGCATACTTTTAAGAACTACGGGCAGAGCGGCATCCCGGTGTCGGACTGGTATCCCAACATCGCCGAGCACGTGGATGAGATGGCGGTGATCCGGTCGTGCTGGGCCAACGGGTTGAATCACGTGGGCTCGGTGTGCCAGATGAACACCGGCGACATCCTGGCGGGAAGGCCGTCCATGGGCGCCTGGGTGACCTACGGGCTGGGCACGGCGAATCAGAACCTGCCCACGTTCGTCATCTTGTGCGACGATCGGGAGCCGGTGGGCGGCCCGAAGAACTGGAGCTCCGGTTTCCTGCCGGCGGTCTACCAGGGGACGCAGTTCCGCGGCGACGACACGCCGATCCTCTATCTGAACCCGCCGGGAACGGTGGGCGACAAGCAGCAGCGGCACAAGCTAGATTTTCTGGCCCAGCTCAACAAGCGGTTCGCCGCCGACAAGCCGGAGGACACGGAGCTGGCGGCGCGGCTAGATTCTTACGAGCTGGCCTACCACATGCAGTCGGCCGCGCAGGAGGCGGTCGACCTGGGGAAGGAATCGGAGGCAACCAAGAAGCTCTACGGCCTGGACAACGATCTCACCGCGCGGTTCGGGGCCAACTGCCTGATGGCGCGGCGGCTGGTGGAGCGCAACGTGCGCTTCGTCGAGCTCTACTGTGGCAGCGGCAGCGCCTGGGACGCGCACACGGATCTCGAGAACAACCACACCAAGATGTGCAAGATCTCGGACCAGCCGATCGCAGGGCTGTTGACCGACCTGAAGGCGCGCGGGATGCTCGACGAGACGCTGGTGGTGTGGGGCGGCGAGTTCGGTCGCACGCCTTTCTCGGAGAAAGGCAATGGCCGCGACCACAATCCGTGGGGATTCAGCATGTGGATGGCGGGCGGCGGCGTCAAAGGCGGCCAGATCATCGGGCAAACCGACGAGATCGGCCTGCGCTACGTGGAGCGTCCCTGCCACGTCCACGACATCCACGCCACCATCCTGCACCTGCTGGGCCTCAACCACGTCCAGGTGACCTTCCAGCACAACGGGCGCATGGAGCGGCCGACGATTGTGTCGGGGGAGGTAATCAAAGAAGTGCCGGCGTAGAGTAGCCAGCCGGCAGCCCCTCACTGGGGGCTTAGGAATGCGGCCGCCACCTTCGCTACGGAGTGGTGCTCTCCGTCCACCTGGTAGTTTAGTTTCTGCATCGCCGCATCGGTGAACTGACCAGACAGCTCGTTCAACGCCCCGCGCAGGCCGGGAAACGTTGCCAGTGCCTCGCTGTGCACCAGCACCGCCGCCTGGTAAGGCGGGAAGTAGCCTTTGTCGTCGCGCAACACTTTCAGGTCCATCACCGAGAGCATGCCGTCGGTGGCGTTGGCGGCGATCATGTCGACCCGCTTCTGCTCGATGGCCTTGTAGAGCAGACCGAGATCCATCGACTTGACCGAGCCGTCGAGCGGCAGGCCGTAGGTCTTGAGCAGCCCGGCGAGCCCATCGGGGCGCTGCTGGAATTCATAGCCGGCGCCCAGTTTCCAGGCGCGTCGGGCAGCGCCGGACAGGGTCTCCAGGCCCTCCCGGCGCGCGTCCTCGCCGCGCACGGCCATCGCGAAGGTATTATTGAATCCCAGAGGGTCCAGCCACTCGATGCGCCACTGCCGGTGATACTCCTCGCGCACGCGGGCCAGGACCGCGCCTGCGTCCGAGGAAGGCGGCAGCTTCAGAATCGCGGTGAGAGCCGTGCCGGTATACTCGGGGTAGAGATCGATCTGGCCGTTGACCAGCGCCTGGTGGGCGAGCAGCGTGCCGCCCAGGTTCAGCTTGCGGGCGACCTTGCGGCCCAGGCGCTTTTCAAGATGCTGGACGATAATCTCGCCGAGGATCACCTGCTCGGTGAAGTTCTTGGAGGCGACCGTGAGCGGTCGCGACCGCGAGCAGCCGGCGAGCAGAACCGCGGCGATCAGGCAGGCGAGAGCTTGCGCTCGACCCATCCGAGCCCTCCGTCCGCGAGCAGCGCGATCAGCGCCGCCGGCACGGCGCCGGCCAGGATCTGCGCCGAGTCGACCGAGGCCACACCACGAAAGATGAACACCCCCAGGCCCCCGCCCCCGATCGCAGCGGCGATGGTCGCCGTGCCGATGGTGGTGACCGTAGCCACCCGCAGCCCGGCCAGAATCGTCCGGGCGGCGAGCGGGATCTCCACCTGACGCAGCAATTGCCCCTCGGTCATCCCCATGGCGATCGCCGACTCCCGCACCGCCGGATCCACACCCAGTATCCCGGCCAGAGTGTTGCGCAGGATCGGCAGCAGCGCGTAGAGCACCAACGCCACAATCGCCGTGCGCTTGCCGATCCCGCCCAGCAGCGGAATCGGAATCAGGAAACCGAACAGCGCCAGGCTGGGCACCGTCTGCATGATGTTGGCAAACCCCAGCACCCAACGCCGCGGGGCGACGCGCCGGGTGAGCAGGATGCCCACGGGAAAGCCGATCGCCGTGGCGATGACAATCGAAACCAGGACCAGGGCCAGGTGTTCCAGGCTCAGCTCCAGCATCTCCTGCGCCAGACCCGACGGCATGGCTTCCTCCCTATTGCCAGTTTAAACATGCCAAAAAGGCCTCTGCTTCCCCGCCGCGGGCGCGGGCGAAGTCGGGCGGCGCCGCCAGCAGCTCCAGCCGCCCCTGGTGTAGCAGTCCGATGCGGGTGCCCACCAGCATCGCCTCGCGCACGTCGTGGGTGACGAAGATCGCCGACTTGCCGAGCTTCCTGCGCAGCTCGAGAAACACCCGCTGCACCTCCAGCCGCGTCACCGGATCGAGCGCCCCGAACGGTTCATCGAACAGCAGCAGGGGAGGGTCAGCCGCCAGCGCCCGCGCCACCCCTACCCGCTGCCGTTGCCCACCCGACAGCTCCCGCGGATACCGATGGGCGAATTGTTCCGGCTCGAGCCCCACCTGGCCCATCAGCCCGCGCACCCGGGTGTCGATCCGCTGCGGCGGCCAGCCTTCCAGGCGCGGAACCAAGCCGACGTTTTCGGCCACCGTGAAATGCGGAAACAGGCCGACATCCTGGATCACGTAGCCGATTCGCCGCCGCAAGCGGATCGGGTCCCAAGAGGTCGTGGCCCGGCCGTCCACCCACACCTCCCCGCCCGTGGGGTACAACAGGCCGTTGACCATTTTCAGCGCGGTGGTCTTGCCCGAGCCGCTGCGCCCCAGCAACACCAGCGTCTCGCCGGCCTCCATCTCCAGGTTCAGGTTCTGGAGAATCTTCCGCCCGCCGATCGAGTACGAGACCTGGCGAAAGGCGACAATGGCGCTCATCGGGCGGCGACCCACAGGCTTTCCGCGAAGGGCCACTCGCCATCCACCCACTGCGCCTCTAAAACAAATCCGGAGCGGTCGGCCATTCCCGAAATCTCCTCGGCCCGAAACTTGTGGCAGGATTCGGTCCAGATCGTCTCCCCTTCGAGCAGCAGGACCGCAAAATCGGCGGCCGGAATCGAAACCGTCTGCCTTTGCAGGGACCGCAGGTGCATTTCAATCCGGCGATGCTCCGTGTTGTACCGGGCCTCGTGCACGAACCGGCGCAGCGCGAAGTCAGCTCCCAGGTCGCGGTTTACGCGCGCCAGCAGGTTGAGGTTGAACGCG
>JACQDI010000866.1 GCA_016201195.1 Acidobacteriota bacterium
CTGGGCGCCGAGCACGTGCGCGTGACCACTGAGCTGATGCACCCCGGCTCGATGATCCACGACATGGGCACCGCGCGCATGGGCAACGACCCGAAGAAAAGCGTTCTCAACAAATACAACCAAGCCCACGACGTGAAGAACCTGTTCGTGGCCGACGGAGCCTGCTTTGTCACCTCGGGCGGGTATGGGCCAACCCTCACCATCGGCGCTTTGTCCGCCCGGGCCGCCGATTACATCGTCGAGCAATTGAAGCGCGGCGAGCTGTGACTCCTCAGTAGCCTCCTCAAGAACAAATCGGTTTCACGCCAAGCCGCCAAGCCCGCGAAGGCCGCCAAGAACACCTTTGCGGTCTTTGCGAGCTTTGCGAGCTTTGCGTGCAATCCTTACCGCCCGGTCTTCAGAAACTTCAGCAAATCCGCCATTTGCTCGACCGAGACCTGCTTGTCCAAGTCCTCCGGCATAGCAGACAGGTTGGTAGCGTGCATCTCCTTGATGTCGTCGCGGCGGATGACGTCCTGCTTGCCCTCTTCGTGGCGGATGGTGATGGTGCTGGGGGTTTGCGGGCCGATCACACCCTCGATGGCGCCGCTCGACTTGGTCTCCACCACGTAGGCCTCGTAGCCTTGCGAGATGGAGCGGCTGGGGATGATGATTTCGGGCAGGATCATCGCCGCCGAGCGGTTGCGCACGGTGCCGAGGTCGGGTCCAACCTCGTGGCCGAGGCCGGCGAACTGGTGGCACTTGGCGCATACGCGCTCGAACACCTGCTTGCCACGGGCCGCGTCGCCGTTCTTCTCGAGGGCGGCCTGATAGCGCTGGAGGACTTTTTCGCGCTCGCCGGCCTTGGCCTCGAGCAGCGGGCGCGCGGCGTCGCGGAGAGCGACGTCGCGGTGCATGATCAGGGCGCGCTTCTGTCGAAAACTCAGGGTCCAGGGCTGCACCTGGTCGTTGCGGATGGCCTCCACGAGCTTCCACGACCGGCCCGGCTCCAGCAACAATGCGTCAGCAGCTTCGGAGCGGACCACCGGGGTCATGGCGCGCCAGCGCTCCAGCAGGAAGCTTCCGATTTCATCGCCCCTAAGGCGGCCGAGGGCGCTCACGGCGGCGGTCTGAACCTGCTCGGGCTCGTGGGGATCGACCAGCTTCTTGAACAACTCTTCCTGTTGCGCACGGCCCGCCAGCGCGAGCAGTCCGATGGAATCGGCGCGCAGGTCGGCGTCAGCGCTGCGATCTTGGGCGGTGGTGGCCGCCCGCTGGGCCAGGGCCGGGTTCTGCGGAAGGCCGGCCACAGCCAGCAGGCGCAGGGAAGCGCGCCGGACCGACGCATCTGAGCCCTGGAACAACTTCACCAGCAGGTCCTGGCTGGCGCCGGCGGCGACCCGCTTGCCGCGCAGGCCGGTGGCCAAGCCTTCCATCGTGGCGGTGCGCCACCACGGCGCCCCGGCCTGGATCGCCGTTAGGACACGCCGGATCTCAGGCTCCCTGTTCCGGACGCCGATCACGGCTCCGACGTGCCGGAACAGGGCCGTGCGCGCGTCGGTCTGGGTACTGGTCAGCCTACGAGCCGTTTCAAACAACTGGGGGGCGCGATCCGACGAGGCGCTCAGTGCGGCAATCTGCACCCACGGGTCTTCGATATCCCGAGCGACCAGCCGGTCCTGCGCCGCCCGCGAGGCCGGCGAATCGACAAAACCCAACGTGGCCAGAAGCTGGAAGCGGACCCTGGGGTCCGGATCGTTCTCCATCATGAGCAGCTTCGGAGCAAGCGCGGGCAGGCGGGACTCGGCGAGGATAATCGCGTTCTCCCGCACCCCGGCTTCCTTGTCGTCGAGGGCCTTTTCAATCAAGCCGGCGTCCAGCTTGCCGAGGCCTTCGAGCGTCCACAGGGCGTGAACGCGCGTCACCGCCGAGTCGGCGGTTTCGAACAGCCGGACCAGCACCGTAACGGCGCGGTCGCCGCCGCGGTCGACCAGCAGCCGCTGGGCGTGGCGTCGCCACCAGATGTTGGGATTGCGGAGTTGCTGCACCAGCGCCTCGTCCGATGCTTTGCCGAGCTGGATCTTCTTGGCCAGCGGCAGAGAGCCGGCGGGCGTGATGCGGTAGATGCGGCCGCGGTCCTGGCCCTTGTAGAGATCCGGGGAGTGGTGGGTGTGGGTGGACGTCCACTCCGGATGCTCGATGCTGAGATGGTAGAAATCGAGCAGGTAGATGGCCCCGTCGGGACCGGTGTAGAAGTTGACCGGGCGGAACCAGGAGTCGGTGGAAGCAAGGAA
>JACQDI010000867.1 GCA_016201195.1 Acidobacteriota bacterium
CCACGACTGCCTGTTTAGCCCGCGGCCCAGCACCCGCTCGTTTTGCCGGCACGCCTCGGCGTAATCCTCGGCCCAGGCCGCCTCCCGCGCCGGCACTGCGAATACCGATGAGGCGCGCGGCCCCAGCTCCCGCCGGACCATCGTGTCGCAGAGCCGGTCACGCGCGCAGTCCGCCGAGGGCAGCCCGATCGGGATGTCGGCCAGGGTCAGCTCGACCTCGCGGCTTTCGAGCGCCACCTCGGCAAAGGTCTTCAGCACGCGAATCGTCGTCACCGCGCGAGACGCATCGAGCACAGCCAAAACCCAACCGCCCCGGCAGCCGTCTACACCCGCCCAAAGCTGGGCCATGGTCACCTCAACCGGCGCTCCTATGATAAAGTAGCTCGCACTATGAAGACTCGAATATTTCTCGTTCTGGTGGCAGCCGCAACGGTGGCTTCCGCCGCCCCCAAGGCACTCACTACCGATACCCTCTGGGATTGGCGCACTGTAGGCGATCCCCAGATCAGCCGGGATGGCAAGGCCGTGGTCTACACCCTGGGCTGGAACGACAAGATGAACGACGCCATGTACAGCAACCTGTGGGTCGCCTCCACTGATGGCAGAGACCAGCGCCCGCTCACCCAGGGCAACTTTCGTGACACCTCGCCGCGCTGGTCGCCCGACGACACCCGCCTGGCGTATCTTTCGAACCGCAGCGGCAAGGTGCAGATCCACGTGCGCTGGGTGGACACCGGCCAAGACGCCCGCATCACCGATCTGGAGCAGCCGCCGGCCAACATCGCCTGGTCACCCGACGGCAAGTGGCTGCTCTATTCGAGCCGCGTCCCGGCGCGCCCCGCCTGGCGCGTCGATATGCCCAGCCCGCCTCCAGGCGCGAAGTGGGCCGAGCCCCCGACGGTCGTCACCCGCCTGCGCTGGCGGGCCGACGGGGCCGGGCTGATACAACCTGGTACTATCCACATATTCATAATTCCTTCAGTGGGCGGCGCGCCCCGCCAGATCACCAGCGGCGATTTTGACCATATCGGCGGCGCGGGCGGCGGCCGCTCCGGCGGCGGCCCGGCGTGGAGCGCCGACGGCGAGTGGATCCTCAGCGCCTGCCGCCGCACGCCCGACGCCGATTACTCGCTCGATGGCGGCGACATCTACGCCTTCCGCGTCAAGGACGGCATGGTCCGCCAGTTGACTACACGCCGCGGCCCCGATTCCAATCCCACGCCTTCGCCCGACGGCAAGAAAATCGCCTACACCGGTTACGACTTCCAGCACCAGAGCTACACCGTCTCCAAGCTCTACGTCATGAATATTGACGGCAGCAACCAGCGCTGCCTGACCGAGAAGCTTGACCGCGACGTGACCCATCCCCGCTGGGCCGCCGACTCGAGCGGGGTCTACTTCATCGCCGACGATCGCGGCGCGGCGCACCTGTACCTCGCCCGCCTCGACGGCGCGGTGAAGCCCATCACTTCGGGACGCCAGCGATTCTCGAGCGGCTACGCCGAGAGCGACGGCTTTACGATCGCTGCGAACGGCCGCGTGGCGATCACCCGCTCCTCGCCGCTCGAGCCTTCCGACGTCGTCACCTTCCCGGTCGACCAGCCGGCGCGCGTGACGCGCCTCACCGCTTCGAACGATGCGTTGCTTGCGTCCTACAAGCTGGGCGAGGTCGAGGAGCTGACCTACGACTCCTTCGACGGCCGGGCCATCCAGGGCTGGATCGTTAATCCACCCGACTTTGATCCGTCCAAGAAGTATCCGTTCATCCTCGACATCCACGGCGGCCCGCATTCCATGTACGGCGTGGAGTTCAACCACCAGCGCCAGGTGTTCGCCGCCCGCGGCTTCGTGGTGCTCTATACCAACCCGCGCGGGTCGACCGGCTACGGCGAGGAGTTCGGCAACATTATCCACACCAATTATCCCGGCGATGACTTCAAGGACCTGATGATCGGCGTGGACGTGACGCTGAAGAAGGGCTACGTCGACGAGAAGCGCCTCGCGGTGACCGGCGGCTCGGGCGGCGGCCTGCTCACGGCCTGGATCATCGGCCACACCGACCGCTTCGCCGCCGCGGTGTCGCAGTATCCGGTCACCAACTGGATCACCCAGGCCGGCACCGCCGACGGCGGCTACTACCACGCGGCCGTGTGGATGAAGTCCATGCCCTGGGAGAACCCGCAGCAATACATGGAGCACTCGCCGATCTTCTTTGCGAAGAACTTCAGGACCCCGACCATGGTCATCACCGGCGAGGCCGACCTGCGGACGCCGATGGCCGAAAGCGAGGAACTCTACTTCGCCCTGAAAGCCCGCAAAGTCGACGCGGTGCTGGTCCGCATCCCCGACGAGCCGCACGGCATCCGCGGCCAGCACCCCAGCCATCGCATCTGGAAGATGGAGCACGTCCTGGGCTGGATCAGCAAGTACACGAAGTAGCGTTCATTCGCGTGGATTCGCGGTCCTTGCCGGCAGCGCCTTCCAAATCTCCGGATCCTCTGCGCCGAGTACCCACGCGGAAAAACCGTGCAGGCCCCGCTGCCGCGTCAGCTCGTACCGTTCGCGGAAGCTGCGGCCGTCATTGTAGAACACATACTCGCGCAGGCCGTCGCGATAGAACCAGAACCAGGGCGCGCGCTCGAGCTCGTCCCAGATGGGAGCGGCGTGGTGTTGCGCGGCGAGTTCCAGGGCTTCGTGGTGGTTGACGCTAGCGGCGGCCTGGCTGCCTTCACCGCGCAGCAGGCCGGTGTGCCAGCGGCGGCCGTAGAGGGGGATGCCGAGGGACAGTTTCTCCTTCGGCGCTTGCTGGAGGCAGAAATCCAGAACCTGCTCGACCCAGGGGTAGGCGGCGATGGGGCCGGGCGGGGTGCGCTCGGTGTGCTGGTCGTAGGTCATCACCGAGAGAAACTCGACGTGCCGGGCGATCTCGCGCAGGTCGTAGGCGCCGAGCCACTGGTCCCAGAGCCAGCGCTGGTAGCCCGAGGCGGGCCGTTCGGCAGAGGCCTGGTACATGACCGCGATCGAGAGCCGGAACCCTTCGGTCCCCAGCAAGGCGGCGGTGTCGCGCACCAGGGTTGTCAGATTCTCGCGGTCGGTGGCGGGGATGTTTTCGAAGTCGAGCTGGAAGCCGTAGTAAGAGTGACGGCGGCATTCCTCCAGCAAGCTGCGCGCCACGCGCGCCCGCGCCTGCGGATTCGAGAGCATGGCGTGGACGGTTACCTGGTGGAA
>JACQDI010000869.1 GCA_016201195.1 Acidobacteriota bacterium
CAAAGCCCAGGGTCATAGAAACTGGTCAGGTAGTGCAGAACGTTACAACTCAGCAGGGAGTTCTCCTCGAAGGCCATCCACACCACACCTGCCTGGTAGCCCTTTTTCAGCGCTTTCCAATATTCCGGCGGAAACAGGACCTCATCTACACGATTCCCGAAGCGGTCGAACATACGCAGCCAGGGCGTGCCCGCGCGATCCGTGGCATCGGAGATCTGCCGCCCCTCCGCTTCCCACCACGCTTCGTAGTCCTGGAGCATCCGCTCCTGGGGGACCTCAACCAGAACGTGCTTCAGGAACTGCACGGGTGAGCGAAGCTTCTCGAAGATCATAATGGCCCCGATGTTGCTGGATCAGAAGGTCGCAAAATTCCGGGTCAGAGGCAGCTTTTCATTACCCTTCGTGAACAGGATTTGGAAAAGCTGCAGCCGGTCGGCGGTGAAGTTCGCCTCGGAAACCGCCAGGTAGAGTTCCCACCAGCGGGCGAATGCGCGGTCTTTTAACGCTTCCACTTTTTCGCGGGCGGCCTGAAAATTCTTTCGCCACTGGCGCAACGTCAAGGCGTAGTGCTCGGACAGGTTGTCGGCGTGCCGCCAGGAAAGGCCGGCTGCCGCTGCGTGGTGCAGGATTTCAGCGCCCGTTGGAAAGTAGCCGCCGGGAAAGATGGCGTTCGCGAAATCGGTGACCGGTTTGGGGTGTTGCTGGCCAATGACTTGAATGACACATCGGCCTCCCGGCCGCAAAGCAGCGGCAATCGCGGAGAAGTAGCCACCCAAATAAGACCGGCCCACGTGCTCGAGCATGCCCACTGAAGCGATCTTGTCGAAGACCCCGGCGATCTGCCGATAATCGCGCAGTTCGAACCGGCAGCGATCGGCCAAGCCCCGCTGCGCAGCCCGCTGGGTAGCGTAGCGCTGCTGTCCGGGACTGTTCGTGATACCCAGGCTCGACGCGCCGTATTTTTCGGCCACGTGCAGCGCCAGATAGCCCCAGCCGCAGCCAATGTCGAGAAAGCGCTCGTCTGGCTGCAGAGCCAGTTTGTTGCAGATCAGATCGCACTTGACCTGCTGCGCCTGGCAGAGGGGCGTATCCTCGCGGGGGAAAACCGCACCCGAGTAGGTCATCGTTTCGTCCAGCCACAACTTGAAAAACTCAGGGCCCAAGTCGTAGTGCGCCATCGTGTTGTGGCGGGCGCGCGCAATCGAGTTGGGCAACAGAAAACGCCGCAGCCGCGAAACGAGAGGGGGCCCTTTTTGCGCCAGGTTACTCTTCAACACCGCGCACAGGGTTGCCACCAGGTCGCCTTCGATCTCGATTTTGCCCTCCACGTACGCCCGCGCGAAGCCGAGCGCGGGATTCCGGGCCAGATCCAGCAGCACACGGCGGCTCTTGATAAGAACGCGCCCGACAGCGTTGCGGGCCGAGGTGAGCAGCTCCCCGCTCGAAAGCCTGATCTCGATCGGTGGAGCGTCGGAAGGGATGCTGACGCTGAGCATACGGAACCTCCACAGAGACCCATCCCACTTGTCCTTTTGATCTTATTTTACTACCTTCCGCCCATGCTCTCAATGTGTGAAAATAGGCACCGGGGCGAGCCGGTGACTCCCCATTCACCAGAAAGGGCAAGTTCATGAGAAAAAGGGTCTACCCCACCGGGCGTAATTGACGATTGACATGCTTCCGGACGAAGCATAACCTAGTGGCAGAGTGAAAGGGAGCTTTGTCCCTGACCTCCTGAAAGGAGGGCCGCAGCAATGTTCGAAGTTGTCGAGAAACACAAACGTACCGCGGAAGAGACGAGGGTCATCCTGCTGGAGATCGTGGGAGCAATCGCCATTCTGGCCGTTGTCGGAGCGGTGGTGTGGATGCTCTTCTTCCGCACCGGAGGTTAAGTCTGGCGTAGGGGGCGGGCCGCCTGTGGCCAACGGTTGATCCGCCAGTCCTGAGCCGGTGGCTCTCTGGGCGGACTACGCGGGTCCTGCCGGCTGGTCCTGGCGATCGGCCCCGGCGCCCGTGCCTCTCAGGTGCACCGGCGGGACGTCGGAATCCGGCTAATGCGGCTGGTAAAGTCGAAAACACTGGACATCCCTGAGATTGTGGCCGGCCGAAGTGGAGAAACCGGACCGTCTTTGATTTTCCTTGATCCGCACTGCGGATCGGACCCATACTGGAGTGGCCAGCCGGACGGAGGATCCCATGCTTACAGCGCCTCGCGGCATCCTGCCAGCCGTTGTTACGCCCTTTGACGCGGAAGAACGGATTGACTACGGAGCCTGGCAACGGATTATCGACCGCCTGATCGGGGCCGGAGTGCAGGGCCTTTTCTTTGGCGGAGGTCAGGGAGAATTCTTCGCACTGACCAAGCAGGAGCGCCAGGAGATGATGCGGGAGTGCGTCGACATGGTGGATGGGCGCGTGCCGGTGTACATGGGCACGGGCGCCGTTACCACCCGGGAGTCGATCAACCTGGCCGTGGCGGCGGGCGAAGCGGGCGCCGACTATGTTGTTGTAATTACTCCCTACTACTTGAAGCCAAGCCAGGCCGAGCTCGCCGACCATTACCTCGCCATCTGTCGCCACTCGCCGGCGCCCGTGCTCGCCTACAACATTCCCGAGCGCACCGGCGTGGAGCTGCGGCCCCAGACCGTACGTCACATCGCCGAGCATTCCGACCGTTTCATCGGAGTGAAAGACAGCAGCGGAGATCTGGAGCAGATCCGCGAGTTCGTGGCCATCCGGCAGGCCGCCGGGCGGAGCCCCTTCCACGTCTTTATGGGCCGGGATCACATGATCCTGCCAGGGCTGCAGTTGGGATGTGCGGGAGCCGTTGCTGCCTGTGGGAACGTCATCCCCGAGATCCTGGTCGCGCTGTACGAAGCGTTTGTCAAAGGCCACCTGGCATTGGCGGAATCTCTCCAGGAGCGAATCAAGCCGTTGCGCATGGCGTTCTCGATGGGCACATTTCCGGTAGTGATCAAGGAAGCGATGAAGATCGTGGGGCTTCCCGCCGGGAACTGTCGTCGGCCGGTGAGCAACCTCTCGGCCGAGGACCGCGACCAGCTTCACCGCATTGTCGAAGAAGTGCTGGCGACCCAGATCCGAAAGCCGATCGCGGGAGAGGCAGCCTAGTGTAGCGGGGCGTCAAGGGCTCCGTAATCGGTTGTCAACCGGCCCGACACAGTGGTAACGTTCCAGTATGCAAAAGGCGGTCTTGCTCGTCTGTGTGGTTTTCGCTTTGCTGATGTTCAGTGGCGCCCGGGAAAATGTCGTGCTGCCTGGAAAGCGCGACGTTGGAACGCTGCTCCCGAACCAATGGCGCTTGACGCCCGCCGGCCGCCACGTCACCGTGGGCGACCTGCCCCTGAAGATGGTGCTGGCGCCGGACCGCAAGCACGTCCTGGTGGCTACCAACGGCTATAACGACCAAGGCCTCACAGTGATCGAGGTGGCGACGGGCAACGTCACCGCCCATGCGCCGCTGTGGCAGACGTACTCGGGGCTGGACGTGATGGTCACGTCCCCGACCGCCGCCGCTGTTTTCCTTTCCGGCGCTCGCTCGGGCAAAGTGTTCGTCTTCCGCTATGCCCTCGGCAAGGCTGCCCTCGAAAACTCGATCGCCATACCGGGATTTAACGCCGAAAGCAGCTACCTGACGGGGCTGGCGCTCGCGCCCAAGCGCAACCTACTGCTGTTGCTGAACTCCGGCGACGACGCGCTGCTTTACATCGATTTGAAGTCGCAGGGCGTGACCCGCACAGTTCGCACGCGCTACCGACCCTACGCGGTGGTGGTAGACACGGCCGCCGAGTACGCCTACATCTCCAATTGGGGCGGCCGGAGTGTCAGCCGCCTGAATATCGAGAAGGGCGAGTTGGACGCGACGCTCTCGACCGGCGACCATCCCACGGACATGGTTTTTTCGGCCGACGGCCGGACGCTGTTCGTCGCCAACTCGAACAGCGACACGGTCAGCGTCCTGGACCTGGCCACGCAGAGCGCGCGCGAAACGATCTCCATGAGCCTGACGCCTCGCTCCCCGCAGGGCGCCGTGCCGATGGGGCTCTCGCTGAGCCCGGACGGCAAGAGGCTGGCGGTGGCGAACGCGGGCAACAACAACATCGCGCTGGTCGACATCTCCGAGGCAGGAGAGTCCAAGGTGCTGGGGTTCATCCCCACCGGCTGGTATCCCACCTCCACGCTGTTCGATCCGTCGGGCCGCAAGCTGTTCATCGGCAGCGGCAAGGGTCTCGGCTCGAGCCCCAACCCGCAAGGTCCGGTCCCCACCCTGCCGCCCGGCTCCGGGCGCGACGGCAGCAGTTCGCAGTGGGGCAGTGCGTATCAATACATCCGGCGACTGATCCCCGGCTCCGTCTCCATGGTGGACCTGCCGGACGCCGCCACGCTGCGGAAATACACCGGGCAGGTGATGGCCAACTCGCCCTATCGGGATGAGCTGCTGGAAAAGGCGGCCGGCGAGGGCTCGGCGGACTCTATCGTTCCGGCCCGGGTCGGGGATCCTTCGCCCATCAAGCACGTCCTCTACATCATCAAGGAGAACCGCACCTACGATCAGGTGTTCGGCGACATCAAAGAGGGCAACGGCGATCCCTCGCTGGTGCTGTTCGGCGAGAACGTCACCCCCAACCATCACAAGATCGCCCGGGAATTCGTGCTGCTGGACAATTTCTATTGCAGCGGCGACGTCAGCGTGGACGGCCACGCGTGGTCCGACGCCGCCTTCGTCACCGATTTTCACGAGAAGCAGTGGCCGACGCAGTACGCGCAGCGAGGGCGCATGATACCCGATCCCGAGCATCGCCTGGCCCGGCCGCGGGCGGGGTACATCTGGGAGCGCGCCGAGGAGAAGGGACTCACCATCCGCAGCTACGGCGAGATGGTGACCGCTCCGAGCCTGCAAGGGAAGTTTTGCCCCGACTACCGGCAGAAAGACCCCGACAAGCCCTGGCGCGACAGCGACCGCGCCGAAGTGTTCCTGCGCGAGTTCGAGGAGTTCGAGCGCAACGGCAACCTGCCCAGCCTCATCGTGATGAGCCTGCCCGAGAACCACACGGCCGGAACGCGCCCGGGGGCCTTCACCCCTATCGCCATGGTGGCCAACAACGACCTGGCGGTGGGCCGGATCGTGGAGCGCGTGACCCGCAGCCGCTACTGGAAGGAAATGGCCATCCTGGTGCTCGAAGACGACGCCCAGAACGGCCCGGACCACGTCGACTCGCACCGCTCGGTGGCGCTGGTGATCAGCCCGTATTCGCGCCTGCGGCGGGTGGACAGCACGTTCTACACGACGTGCAGCGTGCTGCGGACCATGGAGCTGTTGCTGGGGCTGCGACCGCTGACCCAGTACGACGCGTCATCCTATGCGATGTTCCGCAGCTTTGGCCGCAAGCCGGACCTGGCCCCGTATCAGTCGGTGACCGCGCGGGTTGACTTGTACACGAAGAACGGCCCCAATGCGTACGGCGCGCGGGCTTCGCTCGCTATGAATTTCGATGAGGTAGATGAGGCGCCGGAGCAGGAGCTGAACGAGATTCTGTGGAAGTCGATCAAAGGGGCGGATTCGAAAATGCCGCCGCCCGTGCGCCGGCTACTCCCGCCTCCGCTCTACGCCACCCGGTAGCGCGCTGTGGCCGATGTCACGAGGATCGTTATGTTTCCACTGGAATGCAGACAAAGCCCTTCGGCATGAAGACACCAAGAAAAAAAGGCTGTGGGTCCTTGGTGTCCCGGTGGTGAAAACTATCCTTACGCGAGCTTGTCGATCTTGGCGGCCAGGATGAAGTCGCTCTCGGTGAGCCCGTTGATCTTGTGGGTGTAGGTCTTCACATCCACCCGGCCCCAGGTGAGCAGCAGATCCGGATGATGGCCTTGCTCTTCCGCGATCGCCCCTACCTTGTTCACGAAGTCCAGCGCGGTCTGGAAATCGGGGAACTTGTAGGTCTTGGTGATGTGGTGCTCGTCGATCACCTCCCAGCCGGCAACCTGGGCTGAGAGAGTGCGAAGTGGCTCCCCCTTGAGCGGCGGAACGCCGCCCCGGCACGGCACGCAGTGTTTGGCAGCTAGATCGCTCATCTCCATTCATTCGATAATAGTCCTGACCGCTGTGTCAACCATCACCTTGCGCGAGTACCGGCCCGGCGACTTCCGGCGGCTGTGTGAAATCGACCGGCGATGTTTCGAGCCACGAGTGGCATACGAGGTGTGGGAAATGGCCTCCATCCTGCGCCGGGCGGGGGCGGTAACCCTGGTAGCGGAAAACGCCCGGGGCGCGGTGGTGGCCTTCGTCGCGGCCCACCGGCAGAAAGAAGGGAAGGGGCACATCGTGACCCTTGATGTGCTGCCCGGATACCGCGGCCGCGGGGTGGGCTGGCGGCTGATGCGGCTGTGCGAGAAGCGCCTGGCCGCAGTCGGCATCGGGACCCTGCGCCTGGAGACCTCGGTAAATAACCGTGCTGCGCAGGCGCTCTATCGGTCGCTGGGCTATACTTTCTTGAAACGCGTGCCGAGGTATTACCCCAACGGCGAAGACGGCTGGATTCTGGAGAAGAGGCTTGTTCGCGCGTAAGCTGCGGCTCGAGTTGGCCGAGGGGGGGACCGTGCGCCCGGCGCCCAAGGAATGGCTCGATCAGTTCTTTATGCGCAACTTCATCGGCCTCTC
>JACQDI010000870.1 GCA_016201195.1 Acidobacteriota bacterium
AAGAGGCAGGAAGGCTCCGGAAACCCCGCAGACGGCGTGTTCCGGCGGTTTCCCGGACCGGCCGCGCCTACCCGCCGCGATGTGCTATTTTACTGTCTGAATCGCAGTGGATTGGGGATGGATTGGGGAATGTGGGCACCGAGCGGCCGAGCCCACGATCTACGTTCCACAATCCACGATCCTACAACTTCAGCGTATCCCGGGCGTAAGCCAAGCACTCGCGGACATTGCGGTCCTCGTAGTCGATCTGCTGCTCGCGGGTGAGGCCGGTGATGCGGGGCAACGGTTTCTTGGGCTTGTTGGCGCGGACCAGGGCCAGCGTGCGGGCTAGTTCGCGGGCGGGCAGGTTGCCGAAGGTCGCCCAATACTTCGGGGTCAGGCAGGGGATCTTGAGCGGGTCGCGGGTGATCATCTCCAGGGAAAAATGGAGCTGGGGTCTTGCGCGGGTTGGATGACTTTGGGGATGTCGAGAAAGCCGTCGCCGAGGTTGACCTCAGAGAGCAGAAAGCCGTCGGGGTATTCCTCAACCGCCATGTCCTTGATGTGGGTGGCCATGGCGTAGGGGGCGTACGCCTCGACGACCGCCATGGGATCTTCGAGCAGCGAGATGCTGTTGCCGGTGTCCACCAGCACGCCGACGTACTCACTGCTGATGCGTTTCAGCATGTCGAGCATTTCCGGGACGCGCCAGTCCTTGTGGTTTTCGATGGCCAGGTAGAACCTGTGCTTGCGAGCGATGGGTTCGGCCAGCGTGAGCGACTGCCAGGAGCGGTCGGCGAACTGGCGGAACGATTCGGCGGTGTCAAAGGTCTCATAGCGGCGGCCGCCGAGCATGGCGATGCGCGCGACCGTGGCCCCGGCTGCCTTGGCGGCGAGGAGCGATTTTTCGAATCCTTCCACGACCGGAGGGCCCTTGGGCAGGCTGAGGAAGGCTTCCACCCACATGCCGTGCTGCTCAGCGCGGGCGCGGATCACCGCCGGGTCTGCCCCCCGGATGGCGGCCTGAATGCCGCCCGCTCCCATCGCGTGGCAATAATCGAGGAAGGCGAGGGTCTCTATGCCCTTCAGCATGTAGGACGTGGTGGCCACGCCCATCTTTGTTTTTGCCGGCGCCGCCGCAGCTAGCGCCGCGCCGGCCGAAGCCAACAGCATGGAGCGTCGGGTCATGAGCGTAGGGAGCGCAACACGGCGTCCCACGGCTTGCGGTAGGGACGCTATGGGTGTTAAGCCCGGCAGGCTTCGGGGATGCGCTGGATCAGGTCGGCCAGCTCCTGGCGGCTCTCGGCGCCGATCGTGAAGCAATCGATGCAGTCCAGGCGCATGGCGAACTGAAGCGCCTCGGGGACGCGGTCGCGCAGCGCGCCCTCGCCGAGGATCTTCATGCCGATCACGCCTTTGCCCGCGGCCTTCATTTGCCGCAGCACCGAGATCACCGTGTCGGGATCGGAATCCATCAACGCGCCGATGGGGTTAATGCGCGCCAGGTCAACCCGGACCCAGGGTGTGCGGGCGGCGGTTTTCAGGGCTTCGAGCGAGTGGCAGGAGGTGCCGTGGGTGCGGACGATCTTCTTCTCGCGGGCCTCGGAGAGCACCTCCATGGCGCCCTTGCGGAGCTCGGGCCAGTCGGCCTCTCGCACGGCGTGGAGCAGTACGATGTCCAGGTAATCGGTCCCGAGCTCGGAGCGGAAGCGGTCGAGATCGGCGCGCATCCGGTCAGCGGTCTTGGCGCTTGTCTTGGTCATGATGGTGACCTTGTCGCGCGGGATGCGCTGGAGGGCTTCCTTAAGGTGAGGATGGCTGCCGTAGCTGTCGGCCGAGTCCCAGAACAGGAGGCCCTGGTCGTAGCCGTACCAATACAGGTCGCTCAAGCCTTTCAGGCCGAGCTGGCGGGTTTGGGCGGAGCTGCCGCGGCCGCCCTTGGTGCCCGTTCCCATGGCCAGGCGCGACAGCCGGATCTTATCGGGTCCGAGGTATACCACGTCATTGGCGTGGCGGATCTTGGTCTCACCAGCAGCCCGCAGCGCCACCGGGAGAGCCAGGCTGGTTTTGAGGAAGTCACGGCGTCGAAGCATGGAGAGCCTCCTGGGGGGAGATGGTAGCACAGATCGTGGAACGTAGATCGTGGATCGTGGGCCGGAGCCCCTGGGGATGGGCCCACGATCCGCGTTCTCCGATCCACGACGGTTTCCCATATTCCCATATCAGGAAGCCCGGAAAAATGGTAAACTGGGAACATGAAGACGACCGTCGATATCTCCGAGTCCCTGTTTCGTGAGGCGAAGCAGTACGCGGCACGTCATGGTATTCCTCTCCGTGAGGTCTTCGAACGCGGACTGCAGATCGTGCTGAAGGATGCGCCGCGATCCGGACGACGCTTCCGGCTGAAAACGGTTACGACCAAAGGCGAGGGCATGGCCGTTGACGCGGACTGGAGTACGATCCGGTCGATGATCTATGAGGGCCACGGCGGATGATTGCCGTCGACACGAACATCCTGGTATATGCCGTGCGCGAAGACTCACCCTGGCATCAGGCGGCCCTTTCCTGTATCCGCCGCCTTGCTGAGGGACAGGCGACATGGGCGATCGCCTGGCCGTCGATTCACGAATTCTTGGCGGTCGTCACACATCCACGAATCTACAGGCCGCCGACTTCGCTGCAAGACGCGATTCTCCAAGTGGACTACTGGAAGGAGAGTCCCACGCTTCGCATGATCGGAGAAGACCAGGCTCACTGGGAGCATCTCAAGCCCGTCCTGGTCGCAGGTAAGGCCACCGGCCCGCTCGTACATGACGCCCGCGTGGTCGCGATCTGCCGCGCATCGGGTGTGAGAGAGATTTGGACAGCGGATCGCGATTACTCGCGTTTCCCAGGTATTCTGGCGCGAAATCCGCTGGTAACCGCGTCCTGAAGCCGGATTGTGGAACGTCGATCGTGGGCCGGAGATCCCGGTGATGGGCCCACGATCCACGTTCCACGATCTACCGGAAGCTGCTCAGAGCCTGGCTCTCGTCCTGATACGTTTCAAGCACGGAATCGATCTTGGTGAGCCGGAGCAGGTTCTGCACCGGGGCGCTCGGCCGCAGCAGCTTGAGCATGCCGCGATTGCGGACGGCGTGGGAGTAACAGCTCATCAGCAACCCCAGGCCGGCGCTGTCAATGCGGCTGACCCGGCTCAAGTCGATGAGGACCTTGGTGTCTTTCTGTTCGAGCACGCCCTGGAGCAGGGCCCTCATCTCGCGCGACTGGCGGGTGAGCTGCACGGGCCGGGAGAACTCGAAAACTACGACGTCCTCCAGGCGGCGCCGGTCGACCTTGGTCTGGCCCAGGCCGGTGAGCAGCAACTCGCTCGCGCGCAACTCCTCAAAACATTGATCGCAAGCAAGATAGTGACTTTCGAAGGCTTCTGCCGCGGCGGCATCCAGCCGCTTCAGAAGGTAATCCCGGATCTGCGTCTCACGCTGTACCGGATCGTCGTGATACTGCATTCCTGCTCTCCTATTACCTAGTGACTTCCGGAGGCCGAGCGTTTCAGCCTCTGGGAATAAATTTTCCGGAATCGCTCCTTGGCCCGGAAGAGAGTTACTCGAAACTGGGTATCGGACAGGCCCGTCTCCTGACAAATCTCGTCTTTATCCTTTTCGTCCAGGAAAAAAGAGCGCAGCACCTGGCAATCGCGGTCCGACATCTGGGCCAGGACTTCGGCAATCGCTTCCCGCAACTCGAACGCTTCGGCCTCCGGGGGCACTACCGGGGTTTGGCTCGGGACGGGCAGCTCAGGCACGTTTTCCCGCCACAGGCGCCGCCGGTATTCCAGGATGACGTTGTTGCAAATGCCGCTCAGGAAGGCGCCGAGGCTTTCCGGGTTATGGATCTTGTTATCCCGCGCGGCCGAAATGAACCGGGCGAGGGTCTCCTGCACCACATCGTCCACGTCCGGGCAGAAACTGCCC
>JACQDI010000871.1 GCA_016201195.1 Acidobacteriota bacterium
CGAGCGCCGTTCTCGACCGGTCCTCCGACCACGCCGTAGGGGGAGTCCGCCCAGCGCAGGATCTCGGCCGCCCAAGCGGGCGGGACCATACAGTGGTCCTCGATCACGGCGACCCACTCCGCCCGGGCGGCGCGCATGCCGATCCACCGCAACTCGGGGATGGATTTGCCGGTCAGGCCGGCGTGCAGCACGACCCGCGGGAAGCGCTCGGTGATGGTGCGAGCGGTGGAGTCGGTGCGCCGGTCGAGTACCAGGATTTCCATCTGGTCTCGCTCGGGGAGCGCCTCGAGCTTCTCCAGGCATTCCAGGATCGAGCCCAGGCCGTTGACTGAGGCGATGACCACAGAGAGCCGGGGCGTCATGGGCGTCGCGCGACGATCATCCACGTGGTTCCTTCAACGTCGGGATTGTCGATGAAGGCGTCCTGCCGCTCGCGGATCTCAAAACCCGCCGCCCGCAATTCCTGCTCCGCGAGATCGGGGGAGATCTTGTGGTTTTTGACCTGGCTCGAGCGGGGCCGCCGGAGGGTCTTCGAGGGGAACTGATCCAGGATCACCAGCCGGCCGCCGGGCTTCAGGGCTTCCCGAATGCGTCGGAGCATGGCTTCGTACTGCGGCATCTCGTGGTAGGAATCGACGATCAGAGCGCCATCGAGGCGCGCCGTGGGGAGTTTGGGATCATCGGCGACTCCGAGAATCGCCTCGACGTTGCTGAACTTCCGCTTTTCGATCTTTTCGCGCAGCTTCTCGGTGACCTTTTCGTCGACGTCCACAGCGAGGACGCGGCCGTCGGGTCCCACGACCTGGGCGAGCAGTACCGTATGGAAGCCCGGGCCGGCGCCAACGTCGGCGATCCAGGCTCCCGGCCCCGCACCCAAGGCTTGAAAGGTCTCGGGCACCTTCGCCCCGATCATGCGCTCGTCGTCATAGAACTCTTTCTTGACCAGCGCGGCGACGTCGACCGCGGGCGCTTGCAGGGCCATCCAAAGGAGTGCGGCGATCAAAAGACCTCCCGGTCGCTAGCTCCCTTCCCCGCCAAGTAGCCACAGAACTCGCCGGCCGACCAAACGTACTGGAAGAACAGAATCCAGGGAAGGGCGCGAAGGAAATCGAGCCGATGATTCCGCCGCTCGACGACCAGTCGGGCGAGTCGCCACGTCAGGAGCCAGGGGAGCAGCGGGCAGAAGGCGGCATAAACCAGCCTCTTTAGAGAACCGGGCGCCTCCACCCGCGCGGCGGCGAACCACCGGCCATAGTGAAAGCGCTGGCGGAAAAACTGGGAGACCGACAAGGAGTTATGGTAACAGACCAGCGCCTGACCAGAGCGGCGCAGGCGGTGGCCATGCTGTTCCAGCCGCCGGTGCAAAAACGGCTCCCACGCCCCGGCCTCGACCAAATCCCAGCACAAGTCGAGGGCCCATCGCTTATAGCTGAGGTTGCCGCCGGAGAGCTCCTCGCATTCGCCGTCCCCGGCCGGAGGCAGGTGGCGGCCGTATTCGCAAAAGAATACTGCTGCGTCGAAGGCCGAATGGGGGTTGGAATCAATCGGGCCGCCCACGGCCGGCGCCTGGGGGTGGGTCTGATGCGCCTGAAGCAACGCGGCGGCCCAGTCATAAGACGGGACCAGGCGTCCTTCAGTTAGCAGCAGAATCTCCCCGCGAGAAACTTTTATCGCTTCGCGGCGCAACTCCGGGATGCTTCTGCGCTCAGAGAAGCGCAGGAACCGCACACTCGGGATCTGTCGACGGAAGCCGGCGCGGGGATCCTCATCCGAGCAATCGGCCACAATCACTTCGTCCGGCTCACTCAGTTGCGCGGCCAGGGACTCCAGACACTTCTCGAGGGTGGCGGGCGAATTGTAGGAAACCACAATCACGGAGATCACCGCTTCCTCGCCAGGCATAGCAGCCGGTGACCGCCGGGCAGGCGCCACCCGAGCCGAAGCAGCGCCAGTCGTTCGAAGTGGTAATAAATCGCCAGCAGCCCGCTGAAACGCGATCCGGCCGGCGCAGACCCGACGTGCAACCCGACGTCTCCCACCGGCGCCGGGCGCCGATAAGCCTGCAGGTCAGCGGCCAAGCCGGGAAGCCAGTCGACCAACGACATCCACTCGACTTGGAGGCGGCACGGCTCCAGGTGCGCACGCAGCTTTTCCGGCTCCCACTGCTGGTAGTCGCCGGTGTCGCGATGCTTTTTGGCTCCGATACCGCGGCGCGAGGCGGTGCGGATAAAGACTAGCCCTCCGGGGCGCAGCACGCGGGCAAACTCGGCCAGGGTGCGGGCGGCGGCCTCGCGGCTCAGGTGCTGCAACACGTCGGCGCAGTAGATGGCGTCGAACACGCCGTCGCGGAAGCCGAGGGCGTCGACCGAGCTGGCGACCACGTCGCGCAGCCCGCGACGGTGGCTCAAGATCAAGCCGTCGAGCGAGGAGTCCAGTCCCACGGCCAGCCGGGGACGGCACTGCTCCCGCCACATCAGGGTGAAATAGCCCGCCCCACATCCGGCATCGAGCACGCGGGTCAGGCTGCCGCCGCCGTAGCGGCCGAGCAACGCCAGGGCCAGTCGCTGCATGTGGCGGGACCAGGGGTGCTGTTCCTCGACCCGGCCCAGTTGCCGGTAGTAGTCCGGCGAGAAAATGTGTGGCGCGTGCGGTTCCACAGCTCAACCCCGATACAGCCCCTCGATTTCCTTCCAGGTCAGGCCACGCAGAGCAAACAGCGCGGCCAGGTACACGGTTCCGGCGACGGCCGCCTGCACGAGGAGCGGCGTGGAGGCCAGGGCCGCTCCGGCCGCCAACAGCAGGATCGAGGCGCCGAGCGGCCGGACCATGTGCCGCAGGATGCCCAGCCGCTCCACCCGCCGCCAAACATACCGATAAGACAGAAAAAAGATCACGAGCTCCGAGCTGAGCGTGGAGATCGCCGCCCCCACCGTGCTCAGACCCGGCACCAGGGCCAGGTCGAGCGCGATGTTGGTGAAGGCGCCAACCGCGATCGCCCGCAGGTCCAGGCGCTGCAAGTTGTAAGACACCAGGATAATGCGAAACACCGACCGCAGCGCCATCAACGGCAGCGACCACATCAGGATTCGGAGCGCGGTCGCGGCGGCGGCATACTCGGGACCGAACAGAAACTCGAGCATCCGGCGCCCAAGCAGCATCCCG
>JACQDI010000872.1 GCA_016201195.1 Acidobacteriota bacterium
AGTTTCATGGAGACGCCTACGAGTTCCTGCGCAACCAAGTCCTGGACGCGCGGGGCTTCTTCGCGGCCACCAAGGCCGTGTACAAACAGAACGACTTCGGGGTTACGGTGGGCGGGCCGGTTTGGCTTCCCAAAATTTACAACGGCCGCAATCGGACGTTCTTCTTCTTTTCCTATGAGGGCTTCCGCAATCGCGTGGGGGCCTCCGCAACCCCTTATACCGTGCCGCCGCCGGAATTCTTCACGGGCGACCTGCACAATTGGGTGAACGCGAGCGGCAGGATGATCCAGGTCTACGATCCGGCTTCCACCACGCTGGTGGGCAGCACCTACCAGAGGACGCCCTTTCCGAACAACCAGATTCCGCAATCGCAGTTCGATCCTGTTTCGAAAGCGATTATGGGGTACGTGCAGCCGCTAGCAAAGCCGAACCGTCCCGGTCTGGTCCCCGGGACCTCGGCGTACGTCCGCAACAACGCCGTTTCCTACGGCACTTCCCAGTTTCCGAACAACAAGTACAGCATCAAAGCCGACCAGATGCTCACCTCGAAGCAGAGAATCGCGTTTCTTTTCAGCCGCACGCGGGAACAGGATCTGGGCTATGGCACCTCGACTCCCACCCTGCCTATTCCGCTGTCGGGCAATCCGGGGTACAACCGCTCGGATGTTTATCGCCTCAGCTACGACTACACCCTCTCGCCGACTTGGCTGAACCGCTTCTACGCCGGCGGCAACAACTGGCGGCAGAACCACGGTTCGTATGCGACCTTTAAGGATGCGCCGCAGAGCGACGGAATTCCCACCGTGTCCACGGGCTGGAAAGAGAAGGGGATTTGCATACCCAACTGGCCCGACTGCAACCTGGCCTTTCCCATCGAGAACTTTTCCGACATGACCACCTGGGGTGTGGGAGCCCCGAACGGCTCGGACAATATTGTCGTCGAATTCCGGGACGACCTGACGAAGGTCTACGGCAAACACACCTTCAAGGGGGGCTACTACTACAACAACACCCACTACAATGGCTTCGGACTGACCTACATTGCCGGGTCGTCGAACTTCTCCTATCTCAACACCGCAATCCCGCTGGACACCAGCCTGGCAACCGGAAGCTCATTCGCTTCCTTCCTGCTGGGTCAGGCGTCCGGCTACCGCCTCGATACCCCGCGATATATTGCCGGCCAGTACCGTACGCACCAGATGTATTTTCAGGACGACTGGCGCGTGACGCCGCGCCTGACACTGAATCTGGGCCTGCGGTATGAGATGAACCTGGCGCCGATCTACGGAGACGACATACTCAGCAATTTCGATCCCAGCGTGCCGAATCCGGGCGCGGACGGACGTCTGGGTGCGCTGGTGTTCGCAGGATTCGGTCCAGGAAGGAAGAATACCCATTCCCTGGCGGAAAACTGGTATGGCGGCATCGGACCGCGGCTTGGTTTCGCTTATGCCCTGAATAACAAGACCACGCTGCGGGGCGCGGCTACCCGCAGCTATGGACCGGTGATCAACCCTCTGGGATCCACGCATTACACGGGTTTCGTGCAGCAGATTACCGTCAGTACCGATCCCAGCCAGGGTCTGACCCCGCTGTTCACTTTGCAGGGCGGCGCGCCTTATTGGGCGCCGGTGCCGCAGATCGACCCCTCGGTCGCCAACGGCAACACCAATGTGCCCTATTACAACGGAAAGACCGCGACCCGAGGGTCGGGTGAGCTGACTTACGCGTTCAACATTCAACGCCAGCTTGGCGCCAGCATGTTCGTGGAAGTCGGCTACCTGGGTGTGCTGGCAAGCGACATTCAGTCGTCGTTGCTGGCGTACAACCAGATCGACTACCGCAACCTGCCGGCCAATCTCAGCCCCTTCACCGCCGCGGGCCGCAGCTTGTTGACCTCGCAGATCACTTCGGCGGCTGCCAGTGCCGCCGGAATTGCCTCACCTTTTGCGGCATTCACCAAGGTCTTCGGCACCGGGGCGACGGTAGGCCAGGCCCTGCGGCCTTACCCGCAGTACGCGCTGATCGATACGATCAGCGGCGGCGGCGACCGGCTCGGCCATTCCACCTACCACTCGATGGAGGTGAAGCTCTCGAGGCGTTATTCCGCCGGCCTCACCTTGCAGGCATCCTACGTCCTTTCGAAGGTGCTGACCGACGCGGACAACTATAATTCGACGCCAACCTCGAAGGACGCCTTCAACCTCAAGCTGGAAAAGTCTATCGCGGGCTTCGACCAGACGCACAACGTGAAGTTGTCGTACGTGTACGAACTGCCCTTCGGAAAAGGGAAGAAGTATGTGAGCAGCAAGGGCGTGGCTTCCGCGGTGCTGGGTGGCTGGCGCGTCGCCGGAATTCACCAGTACGCGAGCGGGACGCCAATCTCGGTGGGAACGACCGTGAGCTTCCCGATTTTCAATGGAACCAACCGGGCTACTGTGCCGACCTATGACGGGTGGCGCGCACCCACCAAGGGAAGTAAGTTCGATCCGAACGTAGACAGCTTCCTCCAGCCCGTGTCGTTCTTCGGCCCACAGCCCACCACCCAGTTCGGCAACGCGACCAGGTTCAATCCCAAGATGCGCAATTGGCCGAATTTCAACGAGAACTTCTCGCTGGCCAAAAGCATCACGATCAAGGAAGAGACACGCCTCGACTTCCGCTGGGAGACGTTTAACCTGCTGAACCGGACCTGGTTTGGACCCTTGGGCGGCGGCGCCACGCTTCAGAACAACAACTTTGGCCTGTGGCGGGTGCAGTCGAACACCCAGCGCCGCATGCAGATCTCGTTGAAGCTTTACTGGTAGTTCTTATTGGCTTAAAACGGCGTTTTCCCGCGCATGGCCCTTTACGCCTTCAACGATGACCTGAGCTGGATCAAGGGAAAGCACCAGTTCAAGGCCGGCGGAATGTACCAGCTCAACCATTACAACGGCTTCGGCCACGCGTACCTTTCGGGCCTCGCCCTTTTCAATTTCACCGAAACGGGGCTGCCCGGGAATACGAATTTTGCGACCGCCGGCGGAAATCCGTTCGCCTCATTTCTGCTGGGCTGGGCCGACGGCGGCAGGATCGATACCATTCGGTTTATCGGGCAGCAGTGGCCCTACTACGCGGGCTATTTCCAGGACGACTGGCGCATCAGCTCCAAACTGATGCTGAACCTGGGTATCCGCTGGGAGACAACACTGCTACCGCGAGCGCTGGATGACCAATTCAGCGATTTTTCGCCCACGCTGCCGAATCCCGGGGCAGGCAACATTCCGGGCGCGCTGCTGTTTGCGGGCTCCGGTGCGGGGCGCGCAGGCTCGCGGACTCTGGCGGATTCCTACTTCAAGGGCTTTGGCCCGCACTTGGGATTCGCTTACAGTCTGGATTCCAAGACCGTGCTGCGCGGTTCCTACGCCCTTTCCTACGGGGCTATCACTACCTCCGCCGGCTCCACCCACCAGGTGGGCTTCGTTCAGATCCTCAACTTCTTTAACAACAGTAATGGCATTCAGCCGACGTGGATCTTCAGCCAGGGGCCCTCGCCGTGGGTCAAGCCGCCGTTCCTCGATCCCTCGTTTGCCAACGGCGGCACTGCATACTGGTGGCAAAACGGGGAAGCCACGCGTCCGCCGGCGTTCAACACCTTCAATTTCTCGATCCAGAGGCAGCTCAGCTCCACTTTGATCCTGGAAGCCTCTTATAACGGCAACCTGGGATCCCGTCTCCAGTCCAGCCTGCTCAATTACGATCAGGTTCCTTCCAAGTACCTGAGCACGCTGGGGGCGAGTCTGTTGGCCCAACAATACGACTCGGCGGCGGCGGTCGCCGCGGGTATCAGGGCGCCATTCCCTGGCTTCAAGGCCCTGTGGGGTGGGGGCGCCACCGTAGCCCAGGCGCTGCGGCCCTACCCGCAGTACAACAACATCGACACCTGGAGCGGGGGAGGCGACCACAGCGGCCACTCTACCTATCACGCGGCCATTATTCGGCTGGAAAAGCGCTACGCCAATGGCCTGGACTTTCAGACCTCGTATGTCTTCTCGAAACTGCTCACCGACTCCGACAACTATTCGCCCAACGCCTCCTGCCCCGGGAGTGTCCCCAGTTGCGCAAAGGCAGCCGATATGTACAATCGCCGCCTGGAGAAGTCGATCGGCCAGTTCGACATCACTCACGCTTTCAAGTTAGGCCTGGTCTACGAACTGCCGGTGGGTGTCGGCAAGCGGTTCCTGAATCATGGAATCGCGGCGAAGGTTCTGGGCAACTGGCGTGTGGCGAGCATCAATATCTACTCGAGTGGCATTCCCATCGGGCTAGGTACCACCGTGTCGCCGCCGCTCGGTGCGGGTCGCAATGTGCCGTTTGTCACCTCCTACGACGGATGGCGGGCGCCGACTCAAGGTGGCAGCTTCGATCCGTCGACCGATAGGTTCTTCGTCCCTTACGGCACGGGGCCTTTCCCCAGACAAGGACCGGGCACGCCCTATGACGGCATCGGCAACGTGACCCGCTACAATCCCAAGGTCCGGTACTTCCCGAGCTTGAGCGAGAACATCTCCGTGGCCAAGACGTTCGTGATGCACGAGCAGCTCCGTCTGGACTTCCGAGCCGAGGCGTTCAACGCCTTCAACCGGGTGCGCTTCGGAACGGGATCGGTCTCGCTGCCGTCCCAGAGTTTCGGCGTATTGACCAGCAACAGCGACATGCTGAACACACCGCGCCAGATTCAGTTCGGGCTGAAGCTCTACTTTTGAGGCCTGCGTCTCCGGGAGCATAATAAACATGACGACGAAAGTAACTGCGCTCGAAACCTGCGACACGGTGCGGAGTTTCTACATTTGGTGACTGACTTCAAGTACGGGACGTGGCGCACACGTCAGCGTGCCGCGCCGAGACTTGTCTCGGCGCCCGGCACCGCAAATTTTGATGAGAATTCTGCCGGCCATCCTGCACTATATAGACATGCCGGACTCCCGTCGCCGCCTTCCCCACCATTATCCCCAAGGCCAATGGCTCTTCCTTACCTGGCACTTGCACGGCAGTCTGCCTCACGCCCTCTATCCTCCTGCCCACCAGCTCTCCGACGGCAACAGCTTCGTGTGGATGGATCGCTATCTCGACACCACCCGCGAGGGGCCCCTGTACTTGCGCCGGTCAGAGGTTGCGCAGATCCTCGTAGAGTCTTGGAGGCGTGGCGGGGAGCTAGGCCATTACGAGTTGAGGGCTTATGTGGTAATGGCGAACCACGTTCACGTGCGGTTGTTGCCCCGAGTGGCTGCCGCTCGTTTGCTGCAGTCGCTCAAGGGCGCCACGGCTCGCGAGGCAAACCGGCTTCTGGGGCGGACCGGGGAGAGTTTCTGGCAGCGCGAGTCGTACGATCATTGGGTGCGGGATGGCGGGGAGCTTCAGCGGATCGTAGCTTACATCGAAAACAATCCGGTAAAGGCGGGGTTAGTGGCTCGGGCGCAAGACTACGCCTGGTCCAGCGCTGGGAAAGGCAAGGCCGGAGGCGCCGAGACGAGTCTCGGCGCGGCACGCAAG
>JACQDI010000873.1 GCA_016201195.1 Acidobacteriota bacterium
CCGATGTAGTGCATCTTCTGGTCGGTGAGTAGCGGGCCATTGTGACAGTTAGCGCAGCCGGCCTGGCCGGTGTAGAGCTCCATGCCGCGCTTGGCGGCGTCGCTCAGCGCGGACGGGTTTCCCGCCAGGTAGCGGTCCAGATCGCTATCGTAGGAAACCAGGGTGCGCTCGTAGGAGGCGATCGCCTCGGCGACGAGATCAAAGGTCAGCTCACGGCCGGGGAAGGCGGCCTGGAACATCCGGACGTACTCGGGGTCCCTGCGCAGCCGCTCGGCGGCTTCCGCCGGGTCCAGGTCCATTTCGACGTCGGCGCGCAGCGGCATGGGCACCTGCTCCTCGAGCGACCCCGCCCGCGCGTCGTGAAACATCCGCTTCTGCCAGCCGACGTTGAAAAGCTGGGGGGTCTTGCGGCGCAGCTCGGCTTCCTTCAGCCCCCAGGCCCGCGAGAGCCCGTCGGAGAACATCAGCTCCGGCCGGTGGCACGTCCCGCAACTGCGGTTTCCCGGACCCGACAGCCGGGTCTCGAAAAACAGTTTCTTGCCCAGCTCCACCTTGGCCTTCGTCGGCGGATTCTTTGGCGGAAAAGGCGGCTTGCCGGTCAGAACCTGCAGCGGCGTCTCGGACCACAAGAGAATGCTACCCAGGACCCAGAAGAACAGCAGTCTCTTCATGTTATTCAAAATACCAGAAAGCGCTCAAAAGTCGAAGCGGATTTCTCCGTCCTCGATGCGGTAAGGCTGCGGCTCCTTCTCGCACTCGGGCAGTGGCCGGCCAGCGTAATAGTTAAGGCCGTACGCGACGCCTCGCGGCACGTCGCCCACGCAGACGAGGTCGCCGTGCTGCTGCGCTTTCTGCCAGAGCGCCCGCGCCCCGGCCCGGCGGTCGATCGCCGGAAAGGCGCTCTGCTCGATCCAGGCATAACCTGCCACTGCGGCGAGCGCGATCAGAGCGAATGCGGCAGGCCGCCGGCCGGCTCGTTCGAGCGTCCACACCATCAGGGCAGCCACGATTCCGCCCGCCAGCGAGAGTGCAGGAAACTGCGCGTGCTCCAGCGCTCGCCACAGGCCCGCGTCGAGCGCCTCGGGCAACATCGCGGAGGCCGCCGGCATCAGACCCAGAGTCAGCCCGGCCAATGGCAGGACGAACCGCAGCCTCGCTTCCTGCGCCAGCGCCACGCCGGCCAGGGCCGCGATGGCGGGCAGCGCCGGCAGCACGTAGGCAGGCAGTTTGTCGCGAGAGATCGAGAAGAACACCAGCGTCACCGCCGCCCACACGCCGAGAAACCGGAGCCGGCGGTCGCGCCACAGCTCCGCTCGCCCCAGCACCGCCACCAGTGGCGTCCACGGAAGCAATCCGACCGCCAGCACGGGCACGAAGAACCACACCGGCTGGTTATGCTCGAGTGCCCCGGCCACAAACCGCGACACGTGGTGCTTCCAGAAAAACTCCTCCAGGAATACCCGTCCATTTCGCGCGTAGCAAAGCACGTACCAGGGAGCGGCCACCACCACAAATGCCAGCACCGGCCCCGGGCGCGCCAGATCGCGGACCGCCCGTGTGCTGAAGCACAATACAGCGAGGCTCGCGACCGCCGGCCCGACCAGTCCTTTAGCCAGCATGGAGAGCCCCAGAAACGCCGCAAAGAACAACAGCCAGCGTTCGTCGCGCCGGTCGATCCAGGCCAGAAACCCGAGCATGGCTGCGCCGAACGTGGCGGCAAGCGGCAGGTCAAATACCGCCGCGTGGCTGTACGCCACCCAGCCCGCCGAGGTGGCCAGCACCGCGCTGCCATAGCCCGCGGACCGCGCTCCGAACTCGGCTCGTATCCGCCAATGAAAGAAAACCAGGAAGACCACGCTTAGGCAGGCGACCGGCAATCGCGGCGCCAAGTCGTCGCCCAGACCCAGACGAAACGCCGCCGCCGTCATCCAGTACGGCAGCGCCGGCTTCTCGAACCACGGCTCTCCCCACAGCCGCGGCGTCACCCAGTCGCCGGACCGCGCCATCTCCCGCCCGATCCAGGCGTAGCGCGGCTCATCCGGTCCGATCATCCCCATGCCGGTCAGGTGAAAAAAGAAGAGAAAGTAAGCCCCCACCGCCGCCGGTATCCAAAACCGCACTTCCACAGTGTATCCTCGATTTGGTGATGGAACCGCACATGTCCAAGCACGGTGCGCTGCGCGACTTGGTGGAGTGGACGCTGATATGGCCGATCCTGAAGACGCTGGAAAACCTGCCGCTGCCGCTGGCACGCGTCGAGTCACGGTGCCTCGCCCACCTGTTGCGCTGGGCCACGCCGGGCCTGGTGCGGGTCGCCCGGCACAATCTTTCCTTCGCTCTGGCCGACCTCCCGCAGGCCGAGCGCGAGGCCATCATCCGTGGTGTCTACCGGACCCTGACCCGCTCTCTGCTCTGCTTCGCGCGCTTTCCTCACCTCAGCCGCGACAACATCGCTGACTGGATCCGCTACCAAGGCTACGAGCACTTCGAGTTGGCTCTGGCTCGCGGGAAAGGAGTGCTGTTTCTTACCGCGCACCTGGGAAACTGGGAACTGAGCGCGCTGGCCCACGGTCTCTACGGCAACCCCATGCACATCGTGGTCCGGCCGCTTGACAACCCGCGCCTGGATCGGCTCATCGCCCGCTATCGAACCCTCTCCGGCAACCGGATCATAGAGAAGACCGACTCGCCCCGCCGCATCTTCGAGGCCCTGGCGGCCAATCACGCCGTGGGCATGCTGATCGACCAGAACGCCTCGCCGGACAACGGCGTGTTCGTGGAGTTTTTCGGCAAGCAGGCCTGCGCCTCGACCGGCCTCACCAAGATCGCTCTGCGGACGGGCGCGGCCGTTATTCCCGGCTTCGCTCTGTGGGACGCGGCGGAGGGTCGCTATGTATTACGCTTTTGGCCGCCGGTCGAGATGACCCTCTCCGGCGACTCCGACGCCGATGTCCGCACCAACACACAGCGGATGCACACCGTGCTCGAGCAGATCATCCGCCAGCACCCGGACCAGTGGTTGTGGATTCACCGACGCTGGAAGACCCGGCCCGCGGGCGAACCGCCGCTCTACACCGACTGAGTCTGAAGAATGGGAAGTTCCAGCCCCCAACCTCTGGCGCGCCGTGTGCAGCGGCGTCAGATGGCGGCGGGCGAGCAGGCGCCGCGCCTCCTCAGCCGGCACCGGCTTGCTGAAGGCGTAGCCTTGCAACTGGTTGCACCCGTACAAATGCAGGAAGTCCAGTTGCTCTGCCGGTGATGTCCAGCAACACAGAGCCAATCCCCACCACCGCACCGTTCTGGTCTCGAATCACGCTTTCGTGGATCTCTGTGCCGGTAGGGTAAGCCTCTGGCTCTCTCGAAGCCCACGATCTACGGTCCACGTTCCGCGTTCCTCACCAGCGGGATAGAATCGAGAGATGCCCCCGAATTGGGACGCCGTCCGCTGCCAGTTCCCCGTCCTCCAGGACTGGATCTACCTCAACACCGCCACCTTCGGGCCGGTGCCCCGCTGCGCCTGGGAGGCCGCCGAGCGGCACGCTCGGCGCCGCGACGGGCAAGCCTGCCTGGACTTCATCGACTGGTTTGACGATGCCGACCGCGTGCGCGCCCAGGCCGCGAATCTGATCGCCGCCTCGGCTTCCGACATCGCCTTCGTGCCCAACACGGCCACGGCCCTGGGCTGGCTGGTGCAGGGCATGGACTGGAAGCCGGGCGACCGCGTGGTGGCCCTGGAAGAGGAATTCCCCAACCTCACCTACTCGGGGCACGTCCTGGCCCGCCGCGGGGCCGAGTTCGTAGAAGTGCCGGCGCCGGGCGGCGAGTTTTCACTCGACCGCTTCTGCTCGGCGATCAACCGGCGCACCCGCCTTGTGCTGATGAGCACGGTGAACTACTCGAGCGGCTTGCGCCCCCCCCTCGCCGAGATCGGCGCTTTCCTCGGTGAGCGCGGGGTGCGGTTTTACGTCGATGCCACCCAGAGCCTGGGCGCTCTGCGTCTCGACGCCGCCGCCATTCATGCGGACATGATCGCCGCCCACGGCTACAAATGGCTGCTCTGCCCATCAGGTATTGGCCTGGCTTACATCCGGCCCGAGGTAAGGGAATGGCTCCCGCCGGCGCTCTATAGCTGGCGCAGCCACAAGGACTGGCGGCGCGTCGACTCGCTCCACCACGGCCCACCCGATCTCCCCACCGACGCCCAGAAATATGAGGGTGGGATCCAGAACTTTCCGGGCATCTACGCCTTGGGCGCCGTGCTCGAGCTGATGCTCGGCCTCGGCCTGGAGCAGATTGAGCAGCGGGTTCAGCACCTGGCCGCCCTCGCCCGCCGGATCCTCCGGGAGGCCGGCGCGGAGCTGCTCTCCGATCGCCTGTCGCACTACGACGCTCCCATCGTGGCCGGCCGGTTCGCCGGAGCCGACGTGAGCCGCCTCGCCGCCCGGCTGCGCGAGCAACGCGTAGTCGTCTCCGCCCGCCACGGCTACCTGCGGGTTTCTCCACACTTCTTCAACAATGAGGGAGATCTGGAAAGGCTGAGGGAAGCGCTAACCGCGATTTGATCGGGACCGCCCGTTCGGACCCCTGGCCAAGAGCATTTCTGCCAGTCGGTCCAGCTTGCGGTCGGTTCGCTGCTGGGCGTCGATCAAGCGGTCGATGCGCTGATCAAAGTCTTGCCGGCTCTTCGCCAGCATCTTTTCGTGCCGGTCCAGGGTTTGCTCGTGCCGGTCCAGGATTTGCTCGTGCTTCGCTAGCCACCGCATTCCGGCTTTCAGGATGGTCGTAATCGAGTCGAGGCGCCGGTCGATCTTGGCTAGACGAGCATCTACGTCGACCTGGTGCGCCACCAGCTTTGCCTGTTGCTCCAGGATGAATTCCATCGTCTTTTCAACGTTCATCTTCCGACGGCCTCCTCACTGCGCGAAGTAATCCTTCACGCGCTCCAGGATCCCTTTCTCGGCGGGCTGATTCTCGGCGGGCAACAGCTCCAGCAACTGCTCGAACAGCTTCTTCTGCTCACGGGTCAGGCGGCTGGGTATCATCACGTCGATGTGCAGCACCAGGTCTCCGCGCCCGTGGCCGTTGACGTGCGGCACCCCCTTGCCGCGCAGGTGGAACTGCGCGCCGGTCTGCAATCCGGGCGGCAGCTTGACGGTCTCTTCTCCTTCGAGCGTCGGCACGCGGATCTCCGCCCCCAGCGCCGCCTGGGCCACGTTCAACGGAATGGTGCAATGCAGGTGGATCTCGTGGCGCTCGAAGATCGGATGTTCCTGGACCTTGAGCACCACGTAGAGGTCGCCGGGCTGCCCGTTGTTATAACCCGGCTCCCCTTCCCCGGCCAGGCGGAGGCTGGTGCCGTTGTCCACACCCGGCGGGATATTGACCTTCAGCTTGCGTTCGATGCGGACGCGCCCCTCGCCGCGGCAGCGTGAGCAGGGATGCCCGATCACCTGGCCCGCTCCCCGGCAGGCCGAGCAGGTACGGCTGATGGAAAAGAACCCTTGCTGGTAACGAACCTGGCCCCGGCCGCCGCAGGTCGGGCAGGCAGTCGAGCCGGTGCCCGGCTCCGCGCCCCGCCCGCCGCAATGGGAGCAGTTCTCCTGCCGGCGAAACTTGATCTCCGTGTTGAGGCCGAACACCGCGTCCTCAAACCGGATCTCCAGGTCGTAGCGCAGGTCGGCCCCGCGCTGCGCCTGCGAGCGCCGCCGCCCGCTCGAGCCGAACAGATCCCCAAACCCGAAAAAGTCGCCGAAGATGTCGGCGAAGTCGCCGAACGCCCCTGGGTCGAACCCCGCCGCGCCTTGGAGGCCCTGGTGACCATACTGATCATAGAGGGAGCGCTTCTGCGCGTCGCTCAGCACGCTGTAGGCCTCCGCCGCCTCCTTGAAGTGCTCCTCTGCCTCCGGGTTATGCGGGTTGCGGTCCGGATGATACTTCAGCGCCATCTTTCGATAAGCGCTCTTGATCTCCTGCTCCCCGGCGTCGCGCCCCACACCCAGGGTTTCGTAGTAGTCGCGTTTGGCCACGATCGCCTATTCCCGTACCGACACTTTCACCATGGCAGGCCGCAGCAGTCGGCCCTTGAACTCATAGCCCCGCTGGTACTCCTCGACGATAATCTGGTCTTCGTGATCCCCTTTCACGGTGTCCACCGCTTGGTGCAGATGGGGATCAAATTTCTTCCCCAGGCTCTCGATCGACTTCAGCCCGGTCTGGACCAGCGAATCGGCCAGGCGCTTGTAGATCAGCTCGATCCCCCGCCGGTATTCGTCCGATTCCGCCGGCGCCTTGAGCGCCCGCTC
>JACQDI010000874.1 GCA_016201195.1 Acidobacteriota bacterium
GCCATGGCGCCGCCTTCGCGTTCCTCGCTGGCGTAGAGCGGGTCCAATTCCACGCCATGCCTCCGCGCCCATTCGCTGATGTGGGTTTCCGGCATGGCTTGGATGCTTTCTTCCGTCCAGTTCAGGAAATCGAGGCGTCGTTCCAGCCACAGCGCCACGGGCTTTGTCACAAAGAAAGGCCGGTGGCCTACGCCGTCCACAAACCCGGTTTCGAAAATCCCCTGAGTCGAACCCCTGAGGTCGGCCACGCGGCGCTGGAGGTCTTCGAAGAAAGGCTCGGCGGGCTTGGGAATGTGTACGGTCCCATCCTCTCTCCCGTTGAATACCAGAGTCGGCCCGCGGGAGGCGTGCAAAGCGTAGATGACGGCCGGGCGATCGCCGAGAAACGTGAGCGAGCGGTAGGGGATTGCCTGGCACATCGGCTTCGAGCGCTCCCATTCGCCGCCGGGCCCATCCAGGTTTCCGCCGCCCACCAGCACGCAGGCATTCAGGCGCCGCTCCACCGCGCCGGTCAGGCTCAGAATGAACGAGCCCATGGAGTAACCGAACGCGGCGAGATGCTGGGGGTCCACTTCGGGCCGCTGCCGCAGGTAGGACACGGCCTGCAGGATGTCGGTCATCATCAGGCCGGCCAGCCGGCGGGCCAGCTCGGGCGGAGGTTCGAACTTATCGTGGGCGCGCGTGCCCGATTTCCGGTTGGCGTTGCGCTCTCCTTCGCCGGCCGGATCGTATGTCAGCACCACGGCTCCGGCCCTGGCGTAAAGCATCCCGGAGTAGAAAGCATACCAGGAATATTTATCACCCCCGTGGCCGTTCACCACGATCAGGCCGGGGACCCTCCGGGACAGCGACTTGGGCCGGTACAGGATCGCCGGGATCCGCATCCCGAACTGGGTCCCATACGTCACCCGCTCCGCGATTACGCCCGGTATGGGCTCGAAGCTCCCGTGAACTTGCGGATCCAGGGGCGGCAGAGGATCGGGGACAAACAGACTGCTCTTGATCTCGGACCGCCACTGCTCTTCTTGTGCGGCGGCGAGTTTTGCCGCCGGGCCGCTCTCCTCCAGCGTGAACGCAATCTCTTGGGTCCGCTCGTTGGATCCTGCCTTCAGCCGAAGCGGCGTCGACAGAGCGCCCACGGCCTGCTCCAATTCCGTCTCCGGACCGTTGGCATAGGGGTAGTACGGATAAACCGGCCAGGTCAGTTGCGACCCAGCGTCGACCTTCAAAGTCCATCCATGGTGGCGGATCCATCCGCCCAACTGCTCCGGCCCGAGCACAATTCTTTCTTTCCCTAGCAATACATGGCGGCCGCCCCCGGTCTCCAGGGCTTCACCGGGTTTCAAAACCAACTGCAGCGTGAGCTGGGCCTCCTCCGGCCGGCCTTTACGCGTCACGAGAAATCGAAAAGCCAGCCGTCGCTCGGACGGAGGGTCCACTTCCAGATCGCTGACGAACGTGTTATACGCGAGCGAAAGCCGGTCGCCTGCTTCATTCATTCGAAGGCGGCTGGTGAGGGGCATATGAAACACCTGCCCCTGGATCTTCTCCCAAAATGTGGCCAGCTCCGGCTGGCGCTTGGAATTGCCCCCGTGGATGATCAGCCCGAGGTTCTGATGAAGCACGCTCAGGCTGCTCTGCCGATCGAGGTAGAACTGGCTGGTGACTGCCTGCGTGCTGATCAGCCCGGAGAGGCAAACCTCCCATGGCCCAACCTTACGGATGCCGGCCGGCACGCTCATTCGATGCGCATAGCGAGGCTCGTCCTGGGGAATGGGGGCGGTGGGGCCCTCGTGAAAGTAGAGCGCATCCTGGGCCAGCCTCCCCAGGTGCTCGAAGCTCCCGCGACCCTCCTGATAGAACCGGGTTAGAAACTCCGCATAACGTCTCCCGTCGGGGAAATTGGAAAATCCGAAGTGCGCCCAGGGACTGACGTAGGCATGCCGCCGCCGGTCGTCCACGATCATAACCGGGTTGCCATCCAGGTACGTAAAATACTTATGGAAATCGGTCGAGCGCCGCAGCGCTTCGAGGGCCGCAGGGTCCTTACTGTGCTCCCAGTAAAGGGCAACGCCGGCGGCCGTCAGGTAGTCGTAGGCAGTGGTCGGGCCGGAGTTGCTGTGCTCTCCCCAGTATCCGTCTGCCGACTGCTCTTCGGTGGCAAAGCGATGCATCACCCGGGCGCCCAACTGCTGCCATTCGAGGTTATCGAACACCTTACCTGCCAGATGGACCGTGGAGGCCCACAACGCATAGTGATTCGGCGAGGTGCCAAGGAACGGCGAGTTGTACGCGCCGCGGTCCTGGCGCTCGGCGGTTGAGGCTGCCAAATCGCTCACCAGCTTTTGCAGTTCCCGGCGCCAACGCAAGCGGCGCTGCTCGCCCAGGTCCCCCTCCAGGAGTCGATACGCCTCCAGCCACATATACGTATCGCGATGGTTGTCTGCGTGCTTCGTATAGAGGCCGCTTTCGCTCTCAGTTGCCAGCAGGTCGCCGGCCTTCAGCGCCAATGAGAGCATGCTGGGATTGTGGTAGCGCCGGTTATCCGGATGATCTTTGGCGTATAGCACGGCTGCCACCAGCAGCGCGCCCGGGTAGTAGTGGTTCTCGAGTCGGGGCTCCTCTGCTTTCCATTCCGCGGCAGGTTCGGCCGCGAGCCGATTCTCGAGCGGCGCAATTCCAGCTTCCATCAGCCGGAAATATCGCCGGGGCAACTCCGCGGCGCAAGCTACCGCCGCCAGGCAGAACAGAGCAGCCAGTCCGGTTTTGCCAACTCTGCGAATGACCATCGACTCACCTGAACCCAGGAAATCAAATCTACCATCCCGAGTCGCCTGATGCCACTCACACCAAGCTTCGTGCTGTCATCGGCGCACACGAGGAGACAAGGCTGCGGTAACAGAGGTCTTGGCCGCCAAAAACTACACCCGTGTGGGCACCTCGAACGGCTTCCGGTAGCTCCGCGTCAGATAGGAGTTGGCTTCCGCATCGCCCGGGAAGGTTTCGGTCATGGGGTCAAATGTGAGCTTCCGACCCGTACGGTAGGAAATGTTGCCGAGGTGGCAGAGCGCCGATGAGAGATGGCCCTCGAGAACCTCGGCGTGGAGGATCTTCGGATCGCGGTTCTTGACGGCGTCTAGGAAATTCTGGAAGTGGGTCTCCGGCTCGCCCCCGGGTTTCTGCTTGCGGCCGGCGCTGGGCGTGCCCTCTTCGCCCATGTACGCCTGCCATTTCCCCTCCCGGAAGACCTGCCAGTCCAGCTTGTCGAGGACGACGTA
>JACQDI010000875.1 GCA_016201195.1 Acidobacteriota bacterium
ATGTGCAGCCCTACATCGCTCTGCTGCCCCTTATGCTGCTGCCCGCAGGGGTGGACGTGACGCCTCCCGTGGCCAAGCAGGTTCCCCATACCATCAGCCTGCACGCGGAAACGCTCACCGACCCTTATTTCTGGCTCCGCGACCGCAACAACCCCGAGGTCATCCAGTACCTCGAAGCCGAGAACCGCTACACCGAAGCGGTCATGAAGCACACCGACGGCCTGCAAACCAGGCTCTACCAGGAGATCCTCGGCCGCATCAAGGAGACCGACCTCTCCGTCCCCGAAAAGATCGACGACTATTATTACTACTCAAGAACCGAGCAGGGCAAGCAGTACGGCATCTATTGCCGCAAGAAGGGCAGCCTGGATGCAGCCGAAGAAATCCTGCTCGACCAGAACGAGCTGGCTCAAGGCCACAAGTACTTCCGCGTCGGCAACCTCAAGCCCAGCCCCGATCACAAGCTGCTGGCTTACTCGACCGACGCCAACGGCTCGGAAAAATACACCCTCTACGCCAAGGACCTGGCGAGCGGCAAGCTGCTCGCCGACCAGGTTCCCAACACCTACTACGGCCTCGAATGGGGGAACGACAACGCCACCTTGTTCTACACCACCCTCGACGAGACCCAGCGGCCCTACAAACTCTACCGCCACAAGCTGGGGAGCGACCCCAAGCAGGATGCCCTCCTCTTCCACGAGAAGGACGACATGTTCTTCCTGCGTATCGGCAAGACCCGCAGCCACCGGTACCTGATGCTGTCACTGGAAAGCAAGACCACCTCCGAGGTTCACTACCTGGACGCTTCCCGGCCATCCGGCGATTTCAAGGTCATTCACCCCCGCCAGAAGGACATGGAGTACTCGGTCGAGCACCACGGCGACAAGTTCTTCATCGTGACCAACGAGAACGCCAAGAACTTCAAGCTGATGGAGGTCACAACCGAGAATCCGAAGAAGACCAACTGGAAGGAAGTGATTCCCCACCGCGCCTCGGTCAAGCTCGACGACGTGGACGCCTTCCGCGACCACCTGGTGATATCCGAGCGCGAGGACGGCCTGAAGAAGATCCGCGTTCGCAATATGAAAACCGGCGAGACCCACACGGTCGAGTTCCCCGAGCCGGTTTACACTTTCCACCTCAGCGCCAATCCGGAATACAACACGACCCTGCTGCGCTTCAACTACACCTCGCTGGTCACGCCGCGCTCCGTCTTCGACTACGACATGAACACGCGCAAGCGCGACCTGAAGAAGCAGTTTGAGGTGCTCGGCGGCTACGACGCGACGCAATACCGGTCCGAGCGCATCTTCGCCACCGCCTCCGACGGCACTCGCATCCCCATCTCCATGGTCTACAGGAAAGGCATGGAGCGCAACGCCCGGAACCCGCTGCTGCTCTACGGCTACGGCTCCTACGGCCTCAGCACCGATCCCATGTTCTCCTCTGACCGGCTGAGCCTGCTTGACCGCGGCTTCATCTACGCCATCGCTCACATCCGCGGCGGCGGTGAGATGGGACGGCCCTGGTATGACGACGGCAAGCTGCTCCATAAGAAGAACACCTTCACCGACTTCATCGCCTGCGCCGAACACCTCATCACCCAAAAGTACACCGCGAGCGACCGCCTGGTGATCTACGGCGGCAGCGCCGGCGGACTGCTGATGGGCGCGGTCACCAATATGCGCCGCGACCTCTTCAAGATCGTCATCGCCAAGGTGCCTTTCGTCGACGTCATCAACACCATGCTCGACGAGTCCATCCCCCTGACGGTGACCGAATTCGAGGAGTGCAACCCCAAGAACAAAGAGTATTATCAATATATGAAGGCGTATTCCCCTTATGACAACGTCCAGGCCAAGGGCTATCCCCACATGCTGATCACCACTGGCCTGAACGACCCCCGGGTCGCCTTCTGGGAGCCCGCCAAGTGGACTGCAAAGTTACGGAAGACCAAAACCGATAGGAATGTGTTGTTGTTGAAGACCAACATGGGCGCAGGTCACGGCGGCGCCTCCGGCCGCTACGACCGCATCAAGGAGACGGCCTTCGAATACGCGTTTATCCTGGACTTGCTGGGAATACCACAATAAAAAAAGAATGCCACAGAGACACAGAGAACACAGAGGGAAACAATTCATTCATTCTCTGTGCCTCTGTGTCTCTGTGGCATTCCCCGCCACGCGAAACCCCACAAACAAATCCCGGAAATCCGGCGAGTAGAAATTTCGATAGTCTACGGTGAGAAAGCCCTCGTCATTCGCCCACGATCCCCCGCGCAGCACCCGGTACAGCTTCAGTTCCTCCAGCACCGGCCGGTCGTCAAAGATCGGCACGTACCAGTCCGCCGTCCACTGCCACACGTTGCCCGCCATCCCATACAGCCCGTATTCGTTCGGTTTGCCGTGATCGACGTCTTTCAGCGTCTTCACGCCGTTCCATTTCTGGCCGTACCAGGCCATCGTATTGTCGATCTGGTCGCCCCACGGGTAGGGTTTCTTCTTCAGTCCCCCGCGCGCCGCCAGTTCCCACTCCTCCTCGGTGGGCAGCCGGTACTGCTTACCCAACCACTGGCAGTAGGCCACGGCGTCATGCCAGCTCACATTCACCACCGGCTGGCGGGCAATCTCCGGCGGAAACGTGCTCCCGTTCCAGAGCTTGTACTTGCTTCCCAAGACATTGGTCTCGGGTGGCGCGTGCCCTGTCGCGTCGATGAATCGTTTATATTCCTCATTGGTAACCGGGTGCTTCGCGATCTGGAACGTGTCGACTTTCTCCTGATGCGCCTCCTGGTGGCTCAGCGTCTTTCCGATGGGGCATTCGCCCCCCGGGATCTTGACCATTTCCGGGGGCAAGACTGCCACAGAGGCACAGAGACACAGAGAAAAGATGTTCATTGGGCGGCCACCCGGAAACCCACGAACAGGTCGCGAAAATCGGGGGAGTAGAAATTGCGGTAGTCCACCGCGAGAAAGCCTTCGTCGTTGGCCCACGAGCCGCCTCGCAGCACCCTATAGAGCTTCAACTCCTCCACCACCGGCCGATCGTTGAACGTCGGCACATACCAGTCTGCCGTCCACTGCCACACATTTCCCGCCATGCCGTAGAGGCCGTAGTCGTTCGGCTTTCCGTAATCGACGTCTTTCAGCGTCTTCACGCCGTTCCACTTCTGGCCATACCAGGCCATCGTCTTGTCGATCTGGTCGCCCCACGGAAAGGTCTTTTTCTTCAGTCCTCCGCGCGCCGCCAGCTCCCATTCTTCCTCCGTCGGCAAGCGGTACTGCTTGCCCAGCCACTGGCAGTAGGCCACGGCGTCATGCCAGCTCACGTTGACCACGGGCTGCCGGGCAATCTCGGGCGAAAACGTCTTGCCCTGCCACAGCCGGTACTTGCTCCCGAAGACGTTGCTCTCCGGCGGAGCATGACCCGTCGCGTCCACAAACTGTTTGTATTCCTGATTTGTGACCGGGTACTTCGCGATCCGAAACTCCGCGACCTTTGGTTTGTGCTCGGCCTCGTGGCTTACGGTAGCGCCGATGGGACAGTCGCCTCCGGGAATCCTGACGAGCTCCGGGTCAGCCGCTTTCACCACCAAGACACCAAGACACAAAGAAAACAAAATTCTCTGTGTCTCTGTGCCTCTGTGGCTTTCTTTAGGCGAAGGCTTCCGCAACCGGCTTGCCCCCGTTGACGATGGCGATGGGCCGTCCTTCCGGCGTGTGGTTCACGCCGTGGATGTCCACCCCCAGGGCGGTGAAGATGGTGGCCGACAAGTCCTCCACCGTGATCGGGCGGCTGGTGACCTCGGCGGCGTGCTGGTCGGTGGAGCCGATGATCTGCCCGCCCTTGATCCCGCCGCCGGCCAGCACCACGCTGAACGCCTTCGGCCAGTGATCCCGCCCGGCGTCCTTGTTCACCTTCGGCGTCCGCCCGAACTCGCCCACCTGCACGACCAGCGTATTCTCGATCATCCCCCTCTGCGCGAGATCGGCGATCAGCGCTCCGTAGCCCTGATCCATCGGCGGCAGCAGCTTCTCCTTCATCGACGTGAAATTGTTGGAGTGCGTGTCCCAGCCTCCCATCCAGATGGAAACCGCCTTGACCCCGTGCTCCACCAACCTGCGCGCCAGCAGCAGTCCCTGGCCCACCGGCGTCCGCCCGTAGCTGTCGCGCAGCTTGTCGGGCTCCTGGGCGATGTCAAAGGCCTCGTGCACTTCTTTCGAATAAATCATGTTGTAGGCCTGCTCCATCGCCGGATCGAAGCTATTGAGCTTCGCCTCGGTATCGACCGCCCGCCAGGCGTCGTTGAACTCCTTGAGGATCTCTCGCCGCCGCCCGACGCGGTCGAGAGTCAGGCCCTCCGGCGGCACCAGGTCCCGCACGCGGTATTTCTTCTCCGACGGATCGCCCGCCATGAACGGATCGTACTGCGCCCCCAGGAACCCCCCGCCATATCCGCGCTCGAGCGGCTTCAGGACTCCTACAAACGGCGGTACCGCCCCCTGGAACTTCTTCGTCTTCATATACACGGCGCCATAGGATGCGAACTCCGTGTTCGGCACCGGCAGCACGCCCGTTTGCAAGTATCGGCTTGACCGCTCGTGGCTCCCCAGGTCGACTGAAGTCACCGACCGCATAATGCACAGCTTGTCGGCGACCTTCGCTGTCGACGGCAGCAGCTCGCAGACCTGGATCCCATCTACGTTGGTCGCGATCGGCTTGAACTCGCCGCGGATCTCGACCGGCGCCTCCGGCTTCATGTCGTACGTATCGAGCTGTCCCGGCCCCCCGGCCAGCCACAGAAAGATCAGCGACTTGTCATTGGACTTGTTCGCCAGCAGGCGCGGCAAGCTCATCCCGCTGAACCCCAGCACCCCGAGCTTGAGGAAATCCCGCCGCACAATTCCGTCACAATTCCGGTTCACCATAAGCCACCTCAGTGATTAAATACGAATTCCCTGGAACTCAGCAGCGCCCACAACACGTCCTCAAAGATCTCGTGTTTCTTCGGCGCCGACGCGATCCGCGTCAGCAACCGGTCTTTCTCGTCCGGCCGCGGCTTGCGCGAAAGCGATGACAGGAACATGTCCTCGAGCAATGCGCTGTCCGATTTCCCCGACACGAGCCATTGCGTCAGCCTTCCATCCGGGTCGGCCAGCTTCGCCTGCAATTCCGGGCCGTTGACGAAGTGCAACGCCTGCCGCGTATTGACAACCTCCTCGCGGTCGCAGATCACCAGCCGGTTGCTGCGGTCGAACACCTCCAGAAAATAGGAGTTGTACCGGTTATCCGGCAATTGCGTCGCCCGCTTCGCCTCCGGCCAGTTGTTGAAGGAATCGGGCACGCCGGCCACCTGCGCGATCGCGTCCATGTAGACCTCGGCCATCATCCGCTTCGGATACGACCGCGAGTAATACTTGAAGTCCAGCTTGTTTGACGCATTCGCCCGGCTCGAATGCTGGTAGGTCTTAGAGTTGGTGATGAGCCGGATCAGGTGCTTCTGATCGAAGTGGTGCTCGGCCAGCTCCTTGGCCAGCGCGTCGAGCAGCGCCGGGTGGGTTGGGGGATTGGTCTCCCGCATGTCGTCTGCCGGCTGGACCAGCCCGCGCCCCATCAGGTTGCGCCAGATCAGGTTGGCCATCGCCCGCGGGAAAAACGGGTTGTCCTTGGCCGTCAGCCACTGGGCGAACTTCACCCGCCGGTCGGCCCCCGGCTCGACGTCGATCACCTCGCCGCCCAGATAGCGCGGCGTCGCCGCCTTGTGGGTCAACGGATGCATCACCGCCCGGCTGGGATCGAGGCGCAGGTCAAACTCCTGCGAGTTCTTGGTGTGGAACTCGGCCACCTGCGAAAACACCGCCGCCAGCGAATAGAAATCGTCCTGGGTCCATTTCTCGAACGGGTGGTTGTGGCATTGCGCGCAACCGATGCGCACCCCCATCAGCACCTGCCCGGTCTGGATGGCCACCTCGACCGGTGTCGAGATCTTGTCGTAGTTCCCCCAATAGTTTGCCGGCCCGACGGTGTAATTGGCGCCCCTGGCCGTCAGCAGCGCGTAGGCGAGCTTATCGAGCGGCCGGTTAGTTGCAAACTCCTCCCGCAGCCAGCGGATATAGGAACGGACCCCGCCGACCCGGTGAAACCGCGTGTCGCTGCGCAGCCGGTCGGCCCAAGTCAGCGCTTGCAAGTCGGCGTACTCCGGACGCTCCAGCACCTGGTCGATCAGGATCGCCCGCTTGTCCGCCGCCGCCGACGCCACAAACTGCCGCACATCGGCCGCCGCCGGCAGCGTTCCCAATACGTCGAGATAAATCCTCCGAATGAACTCCTCGTCGGTCGCCGTCCCGGAAGGCTGGATGTGCAAATCCTTCAGCTTGGCGTAGATTTCGCGGTCGACAATGTTATTGGCAGTAGGGTAAGCCTCTGGCTTGCCCTTCGGTAGCATAGTCGCTCCCAACACCGCCACCGCCACCTGCCCTCCGTACCGGACCATGAACGCCGCATCTCCGTTGCCGCCCCCGGGCGCCGCCACTCCCGCGCGGTCTACCTTCAAGATTGATTCATCATTGCTCGTGTAGACCGCCTTCCCCGTGACGTCTTCCTGGGCGCCATCCGAGTAAATCGCCGCCACCAGCAGCCGCTGCTTCTCCTTCATGCTCTGGAGCACGCGGTATGACGGCAGCACTTCGAGTTTCGCCAGCACCGGAGTCTCGGCATCCCCATACGGCGCCCCCGCCTCGATCCATGCCCGCAGCGTCTTGTACTCGGTCGAATCCTTGGCGAACCGCGGCCCGCCTCCGTGGGTCTCCGTCATCGTGGGCTTGCGCAAAGCCAGGCTCTTGTCCACTTCCTTGGTGTTCACCCGCCGACCGGGAACCTGGGTCACCAGCGCCGCATAATCTTCCTCGGGATGATAGCCGAACAAAGAAAGCTTGAATCCGTTCTTCCCGACCGGCGAGCCGTGGCACGAGCTCTGGTTGCAGCCGCCGTAAGTGAGAATGGGCGTGATCTGGTTGATGAAGCTCCACTTCACCGGCGCGCCGAAATTCCTCACAACCACCTCGGCACTCGCCCGCTTGGTCCCCACTGCTGCTTCGACACGGAACACTCCGTCCGCGGAGGGCGCAATCCGCCCCGTCTTCGAAACCGCCGCAATCTGTGGATTGGAAGAAGTGAACTGCGCTTGCCCGGTTACATCCCGCAGCGTGCCGTCGCCGTACTTCCCGATAACCAGCAACTGCTGCGTCGCCCCCGGCCGGTCGAGGCGAATCATCGGTGGCTCAACCTCGAGCCCCGTTAGCTGCGGTCCAGGCGCCTTCGCCGTCTGCGCCCACACCAAGGACGCAGCCATCACGTACACGACAACCCAGCGATACGCCATTCGTCCCTCCGGGCGTATGATCGTTTACAGTCTACCGCAATCCGTCTACCAGGTAAAGGCTAGAGAGCACGCGGTTGTAGGAGTAGACGTAAGATTTCTCATCCCCTGCCAGCAAAATGCTGCTGACCGCCTTTACCCCCGCCGGGTCCGGAGGCGTGATCTCTTTCCACGGATCCTTACGCCCGGTGGCGAGATCCAGCCGGTAAATCCGCGCCGGCAGGGCTCCAGATTGCCGGACATAGAGCGACCGGCCGTCGGCACTGAAACGAATGGCGGACTCCCCGGCCTCGACCCCCGGGACAGGACGAGGCGAGCCTCCTTCTACCGGGTAGAGCAGGGCCTTCTGTTCGCGGTCGCGTGCGGCGACAAAGCGTCCATCCGGTGACAGCAGCCACCCTGCTGTCCCTTCCGGAGTAATGGGGCGTGGCTTGCCGTTGTCGATCTCCTGCACCCAGGCGCGCGGGTCGTGGCCCGCCTCGCTGCCCACAAAGATAATCCGCTTCCCGTCGGGAAACCACGCTCCCCTGCCATACCGGCTCACCGGTCCCCGCTCCAGGGTCCGCGGTGTTCCGGCCCGGGTCGGCAGCAGCACCGGGGCATTGTTTCTCCCGCAAAGCACCCACCTCCCGTCGGGGGAAAACGCGCCCCCCAGACATTCCCCCAGCCGGATGGCCGGAGATCCGTCGAACCTGCGAATATAGACCGCCGGGTTGCCCCCGGAGCCCTCGCCGGATTCATCAAACAGGATCATGCGCCCGTCCGGCGAGATATCGCGCGCCAGCGACCAGTCGAGCCATGACAAGTCGCGCTCCTGTGCTTCGCCGGCTGCCCGGCCCTGTATGGCCATGCGGCCGTCCTCGTGGATCATCAGGACCCGCCCGTCGCGCCCGATATCCTGAATCGTCAGGGCCCCGGTTACCCGAGCCACCAGCCGCTGTTTCCCGGAAAGCGTAACCGCCCGCAGCGCCCGGGCTCCTCCGGCCGCCGTAGCAGTAAACCAAATTTCGTCTCCCTGGGGCGCCCAAGCGAGCCCCTGCACGCTGCTCCATCCATCGGCCAGGACCTTTCGTTTGCCGGCCAGGTCCACGACCGCCACCGCCCCGTCATCGCCGAAACTCGAGTGGTCCAGGAAGCCGATCAGATCCCCCTTGGGCGACAGCCGGGGGTTGCCGATCCAGCCGCCAGAGGTCCTCTCGTACAGCACCTTTCCGATCGGGAATTCCAGGCGATCCCTAAAGCTGCTGGCGCCGCGAGTGATGAGGAGCTGCTTGCCATCCGGCGCCCAGTCTGCCAGTTCAACCTCTTCCTGGACTTCACGCGGCGCGCCTCCCGCCAGCGGCACCTGGGCCAGGGTGCCGATCTGGCCAAACGCCGCCGGGAACCGGCAGCCCAGGGAAATCGCCAACTCGCCGGAAGGAGCAACCGCCAGAATGCCGGCTGGAGGAAATCCCAGCGAACGCGATTCGGGACTCTCCGGCCGCGTCGAGTAAAGCTCGATCGGCCCTCCATCCCACGCCGCCGCGTAAATAATCGTCCGCCCGTCCGGCGCAAAACGCCCCCCCTGGATCGTCCCTCGCCGGAAGGTCAACTGTTGAAACAAAGGCGGCGGCGTCTTCCCGAGCCTCTGACCCACGAGAATCCCCACCGCCACCAGTACTACCGCGGCAACCACCTGTAGCGCGGGGCCACGCCGCCTCCTGGCGAGGACGCGCGGGCCGGACTCGGTGCTCGAGCCCGACACCGCCTCCAGATCAAACGCCAAATCTCGCGCCGACTGAAACCGCTCCTCCGGACTCTTCTCCAAACAATGCCGGACAATCCGATCCAGCCCCGGCGGTAACACCAGTTCCGGCGGGTCCTCCTTCAAAATGGCGTTCATCGCCTCGACCGACGACTCGCCCCCGAACGCCCGCCGCCCAGCGAGCATCTCGTAGAGCACGGCCCCGAAGCTGAAGATGTCCGCCCGGTGATCTGCCGGTTTTCCCCGCACCTGCTCCGGCGACATGTATCCCACCGTCCCCAGCACCGCTCCCGGCTCGGTCGCCGCCGCCACCGTCGGGGCGCTGGTCAGGCTCACATTCTCCGCCTGCGTCAGCTTGGCCAATCCGAAGTCGAGGATCTTCAACCGCCCGTCTGCGGTAACAAAGAGGTTCTCCGGCTTCAAATCCCGATGCACGATCCCCTTGGCGTGCGCCGCGGCCAGTCCCTGGGCGATCTGTCGCGCGTAATCGAGCGCCTTGCGCTGCGGGATCGCCGCTCCTCCCATCCGCTCCCGCAGCGTCTCGCCCTCCAGCAGCTCCGACACCACGTACGGGGCCCCCTCGTGCATTCCAATGTCGTGAATGGTCAGAATATTCGGATGGTTCAGCGCCCCCGCCGCCCGCGCCTCCTGCTCGAACCGCCGCAGCCGGTCGGCGTCCGCCGCATACGCCGCCGGCAACACCTTGACTGCGACCTCACGCCCGAGTCGAGCGTCCTTGGCCCGATACACTTCTCCCATGCCCCCCGCCCCGAGTGGTGCGAGGATCTCATAGGGGCCCAATTGCGTGCCGGACGCCAGCATCGGCGTTCATATTAGCAGCAAGCGGGAGCTAGCGCAGGTTCAAGTGTGATTCGATCTTCGCCAGCCGCGTCTCGACCTCGCCCAGCTTCCCGACCAACACGGTCTCCAGTCGTGTCTGCTGGGCTTCCAACCGCTCTAGCCGCACATTCAGATCATCGATTCACCGGTTCATGTTGCCCCCCAGATCATCCAGGCGCTTGTTCAGGTTGGTGTTGACTTCATCCACCCGATCCTCCACACTGTACGGCTTGTGACGACCGCCTTCCTCATTGCCCGCTGGGTTCTTATCGCCGGGCTTGTCGCCTACGCTCTGCGCCGCAAGTCCCTGACCACCTGGATCCTGATCAGTATGGTCGTCGGCGCTGAAATCGGCCACGACTGGCCGGCCACCGCCGTCAAGCTCCAGGTGGTGAGCCTGATCTTCCTGCGGATGATCAAGACCATCATCGGGCCGCTGCTCTTCGCCACTCTGGTGGTGGGCATTGCCAGTCACGCCGACCTGAAAAAGGTCGGCCGCATGGGGATCAAGGCGATCATTTACTTCGAGCTGGTCACCACGGTGGCTCTCTTCATCGGTCTGGCGGCTATCCATATCAGCAAGGCCGGCGTGGGCATCCGCCTGCCTCCCAGCGCCGAAAAGGAGCAAATCGCCGCGGTCAAGCAGACGGCCACCGACGTCATCCTTCATATCTTCCCGGAAAACATCGCCAAATCGGTGGCCGAAGGACAGGTGCTCCAGATCGTCGTCTTCAGCCTGGTGTTCGGCCTGGCCCTGGCCGTGCTGAGCGAGGAGAAGCGCAAGCCCGTGCTCTCGTTCTGCGAAAGCCTCTCCGAGACGATGTTCAAGTTCACCAACATCGTCATGCTGTTCGCCCCCATCGGCGTGGGCGCGGCGATCGCCTATACGGTGGGCCACATGGGGCTCGGCATTCTGGTCAACGTCGCCCACCTGCTCCTCACCCTGTACGTGGCGCTCACCGTGTTCCTGCTGCTGGTGCTGCTGCCGGTGGCGCGCCTCACCGGGGTGTCGATCCGCAAATTCGTTCGTGCCGTCGCCGAGCCGGCCTCCATCGCCTTCGCCACCACCAGCTCAGAGGCCGCCCTGCCGCGCGCCATGGAACAGATGGAAGCCCTCGGCGTGCCGCGCCAGATCGTCGCCTTCGTCATCCCCATCGGCTACAGCTTCAACCTGGACGGCACCACCCTCTACCTGTCGCTGGCCCTGATCTTCGTGGCCCAAGCCGCCGGAGTTCCCCTGACCCTCGGCCAGCAACTAGTCATGATGCTGACCCTGATGCTCACCAGCAAAGGCGTGGCCGGCGTCCCCCGCGCCGCCCTGGTCATTCTGCTGGCGGCGGTGTCGTCGTTCCATCTGCCGGCTGAGCCGGTGTTCATTTTGCTGGGGATCGACGCGCTCATGGATATGGCGCGTACCTCGGTCAACGTGATCGGCAACTGCCTGGCTACCGTGGTCGTGGCTCGTTGGGAAGGCGAGCTGAGTTCCTGAAACCCAAAATCACAGCGCCCCTCGGCGGCGCTCCCACTGCGCCTTCAGCTTCGCCATTAGCGCGACAAACCGCGGGTCGCCCCGGATCCCGTTCAAATCCGGATCCCGCTCGAACAACGGATAGTTCGGGAACCCATCCTCCGCCGATGCTCGGAGCCACTCCACGGCCGGACCGGCCTGGTTCATCAGCGAATACGCCGCGCCGATGCTGTACGCCGTATGGTGGAAGTGCCCGTATCCCTTCTTCTCCGCCGCGCGGCGGATAATCTTCTCCGCGCCGCTGCGATCCCCGGCCTTCGCCAGCAGGATCGCCTTCATACCCGCCAGCACGCCTCCTTCGTCCTGCGGGGATTTCTTCAGGAAGTCTTCGATCCGTTCGGCCGCCTCCTGCCTCCGTCCCAGGTGCGACATGGCCCAGGCCGCCTGGTAGCCCCACAGTGCCGGATTGATGCCCGGCGGGACGGCCTCGAAAGCGGCCAGGGCCTGCTCGTCTTTCCCCATGTACAGCAGCGCTACCGCCACCCGGAACCTCGCCAGGTTGTTGCCCGGATTGAGGGACACCGCGGTCTGCACCTCCTGCATCCCTTTCTCCAGCAGCCCGACGTGCAGGTAGACCAGCCCCAGTTGATGGTGCGCCTCGTCAGCGTTCGCGTTCAGCTCGACCGCCCTCTTGTATTCCCGGATCGCCTCCTCGTGGGGAAAATGATTGAACGGCCGCCACAGGATCAGGCCCCGCGCCAGATGTGCGTCCCAGGAATTGGGGTCGAGCGCCAGGGCCTTCTCGGCGGCCACAAAGCCTTTCTCCTCCCATTGCTTGTCCTTGGGCTCAAAATAGAACGCTCGGATCCCATAGGCCCGCGCCAGTTCCGCATACCCCAACGCGAAGCCGGGATCGATTTCCACCGCCCGCTCCAGCGTTGCGATAGCCGCCTGGTTCTCCTCCAGGTTCTCGCGCGCCGAATGAAATTTCCCCCGCAGGTAGAGATCGTAAGCCTCAGGCTGGACCGCCCGGCCGCCCGCCAGCCGCACCTGCTCCTGTGGCGTCAGCTTCACCCGGATCTGATCGGCGATCGCCCGCGACACCTCGCTCTGGAGTTGCAACACGTCCCGCACGTCGCGCTCGTAGCTCTCCGCCCACAGATGCTTGTCAGTCTTCGCCTGGATCAACTGCGCTGTGATCCGCACCCGCTCCCCGCTCCGACGCACCGATCCCTCGACGACCGCGTCCACTCCCAGTTCCCGCCCAATCTCCGGCAGCGGCTTCCGCGCCCCCTTGTACTTCATCACGGAAGTCCGCGAGATTACTTTCAGCGCCCCGATCTTGGCCAGGCTCGCGGTCAACTCCTCGGTCATCCCGTCGGCAAAATAATCCTGCGACGGGTCGCCCGACAAGTTCTCGAGCGGCAGCACCGCGATCGACTCGATCTTCCCCGTCCCTCGCCTTGCCACCAACCAACCGAGTGCTCCAAACAGCACCACCGCCGCCGCTACAATCTGAAGCCATGTAGGGTAAGCCTCTGGCTTGCCCCGTCCGGTTCCCATCGCCTCCAGCGCCGCCCGCACCTCCCCCGCCCGTTGGTACCGCTCCCCCGGCTTCTTCGCCAGGCATCTTTCGATCACCGCCGACAACCCGGCTGGTGCCCCAGCCGACAACGCCTCCGGCGCCCCGCGCAGAATGGCGGCGCTCAGCTCAAATCCGGTCTTACCCTGAAACGGCAGTTCCCCCGCCGCCATCTCGTAGAGCATCACCCCCAGCGCCCACACGTCGCTTCGCGCATCGGCCGGCTCTCCGCTCAACACCTCCGGGGCCATGTAGGCCAGCGTCCCCACCACTGTCCCGGTCTCCGTCCCTTGCGAGCGGGTTGCCTCCGCGGCCTCCGCTTCCCGCAGCCGTTTCGCCAGCCCGAAGTCCAGCACCTTGGCCCGCCCCTCCGGGGTAATGATGACGTTGGAGCTCTTCAAGTCCCGGTGCACCACGCCCCGCTCGTGCGCATGGGCCAGCGCCTCCGCAATCTGCATCCCGTAACGCACGGCAGTCTGGGGAGTCAGGCCCTCTTCCCGCACCACTGCGCTCAGCGTCCGGCCCGCGATGTACTCCATCGCGATATACGCCTGCCCGCCCGCCTCTCCGACTTCGTAGATCGTGCAAATATGCGGATGGTTCAACTGCGACAGCGCCAGCGCCTCTTTTCGGAACCGTGCCCGCGCCGCCTCGTCCGCCAGCGCCTCGCCGGGCAGCACCTTAAGCGCCACGTCCCGGTCGAGAGTCTCATCGTGCGCCCGGTACACCACCCCCATGCCTCCCGCGCCGATTTTCTCCAGCACCCGGTAGTGCCCCAGCCTCTCGCCGATCATTCCATCACCACGACTGCTTTCTCCATCATCCGATGCGCGGCCAGATCGCGCAACCCCGCCTAGCTCCCAGGATGAGGCCGTCACAAGGTCCGCTCATCACCTGCGATTATACTGGTGGAGCGTGAGAACCGCTCTGCCGGTCGCCGTGCTGCTCGTTTCCACCGCCATCCTCTGGTCGCTGCCGGACGTTCAGTTGCCCGAACCGGGATGCCGGGCGCCACAGTGAGGTGTTTGCTATGTCTTATTTTCATCGCCGAGAAATGCTCCGGGCGGGCGCCGTCGCGCTGGCCAACTTCGTCATCGGGGAACCGCTGACGCCGGAGGCCCAGGCCGAAACGCGACGCGGCATCTTTGACGCGCACCTCCACATCCCCAGCGACAACGGGGAGAATTTCCAGTGGCACCTGGTGACGCGCAACATGCCCGAGTTCGTCGCCTACCTCGACAAGTGCGGCGTGCGGCGGGGCGTGATCTCGTCTTCCTGGAGCAACAAGGCGCAGACTCCGGAGGATTACCGCCAGGGAAACCGAGAAGTGGCCAAGTACGCGGACCGCTATAAAGGGCGCTTCCGCGGAAGCTGTGTGATCACGCCGTTCCGCATCGACGAGGCGCTGCGGGAGATCGAGCGCTGCCGCAAGGAGTACGGCTTCGTGTGGCTTGGCGAGTTCTGCAATTACATGACGGGCTACAAATACGACACGCCGGAGTGGGCCGAGGTCATGAAGCTCGCGACCAAGCTGAACCTGGTGATTCAGATCCACACCAACGTCCGCGAGATGCAGTCCCTGGCGGAAAAGTTTCCGGATACGAGCATCGTGTTTCCGCACCTGGGCGGGAACCGCGACGACATTTTCGCCCGCATCGCCATCGTGGCCAAGCACAAGAATGCGCACATTGACCTGTCCGGATCGGGGATCGAGCGCGTGGGGATCCTGGAGCGGGCGGTGAAGGAAATCGGCGCCGACCGCGTGCTCTACGGCTCGGACTTTACCATCAACGAGCCTTCGGCGGTGATCGCCCGCGTGAAAAACGCCTTCCTGACGGCGGAAGACCGCGAGAAGATCCTTCACCGCAACGTGGAGCGGCTGTTGGCGCGCGCGGGTTAGTTCACCGTGAAATCGACGCTGGCCACCGTGTTTTCCCAAGCCATCTTCAGCGTTCCTTTCTTGGGGCCGGCCGGAGTGATCGAGATGGTGAACTGCTCGAGCGGCGCGTCCGTGTGCGTCGTCTTCATGTCGACGCGGCCGAGGTCCCTGGCTTGGTCGTATTTGAAGGCGCCCCACTGGTTAGCCACGGTATTGACGATCAGCTTCCAGCCCGGTTCTTGCAGCAGCACAAACAGCGCGTAGCTGCCCTTGGGAACCTTGAGTCCGGCGATGGTCAGGTCGGCTTCGGTGGTGAGCTTGGTGGCCTCGTCAGCGCCGGCGCGCCAGACCGTGCCGTACTTCTCGAGGCCCCCGAAAATCTTGCGCCCCTTCATGTAGGGCCGGCCGTACTCGATAGTGATCTTCTTGGCGTCGATGGTGGCCGCCGCCTGCTCGTGCGGGCTCACGCGCTGGCCCTGGGCGGCGAGGGGAGTGGAGAGAAGCGCGGTGACCAGCAAAGCTCTCAGCATGGAAAATAATCCTCCTCCTTGGATTCTACCGCAAAGAATCTGGTTGTTTTTCTTGGTGTCTTTGTGTCTTGGTGGTGACAGGGCTCCGAAGCGTCAGAAGTGCTGGCGGCTGCTGGGGGCGCGATAGCGGACACTCAGGTGCGGCGTCTCCAAACGTTGATGGTCCTGGAGGCGGGAGGTGAGGCAGCTTTCGAGGATCCCGCTGACGATCAGGGTTCGCTCCACCGGGTAGGGCGCGCGCCCGGTCTCGAACATCTCGTCGATCTTGCTCACCAGGCAGGCTGAGTAGGTGACGTTTGGCGTCGGAGACAAGAAAAACTGGGTGGACGGTATGCCGCGAATCCCCTTGACCCGGGCGGCGAAGTTGAAGTCCTTGACCGCGCCGTTGAGCATCAGCAGTGTGGTCTTCAGGCCGTCGCGGTGCTCGATGAAGTAGGCGGCCGGGTTCTTCACCAGCTTCGGCAGCTCGCCCGAGCCGACCAGGTCCTGCGTGCGGCCGTCCTGAACGGTGAGGCCCTGCGGCGTGTCGCTGCGGGAAAGAGCGGCGGTGAGCAGCTCTTTTGACCAGCGGCCCTCCTGGCCCGCCTTCCACACGGCGTCGCCTTCGATCATCTGCACGGCCTTGACTCCGGTCTCGCCCCCCTTGCGCCGCTCGATCATGCATTGCAGGCCTTCCAGGGCGTGGTAGTCCATCGGATCCGAGCCGCCGACGCCGACCATGAGAGCGCTCTCGATCTCGCAATCGAGGGGCAGCTCGAGGTCGGGGAGCCGCCAGGTCACCGGGACCGAGGATCCAGCGAGCATCGGGAACTTCAGGCGCTTCGAGGCGTCGACCATCCACTTTGCTTTCTCGAAGCTGTAGGAAAGGTGCTTGTCGTTGTAAACCGGCACGGCGCGGCCGTCTTTTTCAAACACCTCGACACACTGCTTGAAAAACTCGTGGCGCGGGTAGAGGATCTGTCCCTTTTCGTTGCGCGGATACTCGCCGTGCTCGCCGATCAGCAACACGGCGTCGACGGCGAGCTTTTCCCCGCCACAGCGCAGCGCCTCAGCGATGGTCGGGTAGACGGTGAAGCCGAACTCGCGCGCCCGCTCCGCGCTCTGGTCCCCCTGCGGCTTCTGCTCGACATAGAGCGAGACGACTTTCATATCGGGCCGGCGCCACGCGCCGTCACGCGGGTAGCCGACCAGGAAACGGTCGGCCATGTGCTGCGCGTGCGAGAGGTAGCGATAAATCGTGGTGACGACGGCGATGCGCTTCATGGGACTGGTCTCCTACCTTTCTGAATGCCACAGAGGCACAGAGGACACAGAGAACGATCTTTCTATTCTATGTCCTCCAAAACGTGGATTCCTTGGCGGGCTGATATCGCACCGCCAAATGCGGCGTCTCGTAGCGGGCCTGATCGCGATACAGGCTCTCCACGCCGGCCGCGGTCAACCCGGTGGTGAGCAATGTGCGCTCCACCGGGTAAGTGGGCTTGCCGGAGAGAAACATCTGCTCCATGTTGTTCACCAGTGGGCTGAAGAAGTTGGCGAGGCTGGCGCGGCGCGGCGGCATGGGGAGATACATCTGGGTGGAAAAAATCTCCCGGCGCCCTTCCAAGTGCGCGGCGAAGTTGAAATCCTCGACCAGGCCGTTCATCAGCAGCATGGTGCACTTCAGGCCGTCGGTGTGCTCGTAGCGGTAAGCGGCGGCATTGCGGACAATGCGGCGCATGTCGTCGAGCGAAGGAAAGTCATTGTTGAAGCCAGCCCGCGACGGGGTGAGCGTGTGACTGTGGCAGAGGGCGGCTTCCACCAGGTCGCGCGGCCAGACACCTTCCCGGTAGGCCTGCCAGAAGCGGTCGCCGCGATAAGCGTGGAGCCACTTGACTCCAGTCTCGCCCCCTTGGCGCCGCTCGACGATGCACTGGATGGTTTCCAGGCCGTGAAAATCGTAGCTATCCACGCCGCCGTAGCAGACGCACATTGCCTCGCGGATCTTCGCGCCCAAGGGCATCTCGACCGACGGGGTGCGCCAAGTGACCGGCAGGCTCGAGCCGGCCATGAACGGAAACTTCAGCTCGCGCGCGGTGTCGTACATCTCGCGCGCCCATTCCCAGTTCCAGGAGAGGTGCTTGTCGTTGAACAGCGGCACGGCGCGCCCGCTCGATCGGAAGACCTTCACGATCTCCTGGAAGAACTCGTAGCGCGGATAGCGGGTCTGGCCCTTTTCGTTGCGCGGGTACTTGCCGTGCTCGCCGACAAGGACCACGCCGTCCACGGCGAGCTTGCTCCCGCCGAGGGTTAGCGCCTCGGCGATGGTCGGATAGATCTTCATCGAAGGAAAGCGGCCGGCGCGCTCGTGGCTCAGGTCGCCGGATCCGACCTGGTTGACGTAGAGCGAGACCAGGTCCATCGGAGGCCGGTGGTGAGTTCCATTCCAGCCGTATCCTTCCAGGAACCGGTCGACGATGTGCTGGGCGTGGGAGTACTTGAAATAGGTGGTGGTGATGGCCGCGAGTTTCGGGCGCTTCTGGGCGCGCAGCGCCAGCGGGACCGCGCCCGCGGCCGCCAGTAATTGTCGTCGGGTGATCTTCATGGCTTTGTTCTCAGGGCCAATCCATTATAGAGTGTCTAGGGGAGGATTCATCGCGTGAAACCCGCTTTTTGGCTGGCGCTGTTGCTCGGCAGCCTGCTACCGGCGCAGGTTTCGGATCGAGCCCGGAGGCTGCACGAGCAGGCGTTCGTCTTCGACGGCCACGTGCACGTGATCAATCGCCAGCTTTACTTCGGCGGGGACATCGGCGAGCGGGTCGCCGACGGCCAGTTCGACTTGCCCCGCGCCAAACAGGGCGGCATCGACGCTATGTTTTTTTCAATCTTCATCACCGAGGCCTATTACCCGCCCCGGTACGAAACCAAGCAGGCGCTGCGGCTGATCGACCTGGCGATCGAGCAGCTTGACCGCAACAAGAACACCATCGAGCTGGCGCTCAAGGCCTCGGACATCGAGCGCATCAACAAGCAGGGGAAGATGGCGGCGGTACTGGATCTGGAGGGCGGCTTCGATCTCGACGGCGATCTCGGGGTCCTGCGCGACCTCTACCGCCTGGGCCTGCGCTCGGCGCAGCTTCCAGCCCACAACTGGGCCAACAACTTTGCCGACTCCTGCTGCGCGCCGGCCAAGTGGCACGGCTTGAACGACCGCGGGCGCGTCGTGGTTCGCGAGATGAACCGCCTGGGGATGGTGATCAACGTGTCGCACGGCTCGGAGGAAACCATCGCCCAAACCATCGAGCTAAGCTCCGACCCGGTGGTCGCCACCCATCACGGGCTGCGCAGCTTCAACAATATCCCCCGCAACATGCCCGACGA
>JACQDI010000868.1 GCA_016201195.1 Acidobacteriota bacterium
AGGGCGAGAGGTACACTGATGGATGGGTGGACCGAATGACGCGGATGGAAGCCAAACTGCTGCACCCGGCGCCGGGCGGCGCCATCGCAGCCGCACGCGATTTCGGCATCGACCTTTCCGTGTTGATCGAGCGCCTCCGGCGCACGCCCGAGGAGCGGCTGTGCGACCTGCAACAGGTCATAACTTTCCACGAGCAGATCCGGGGGGTTGCGCGCGCCAGTTATGATCCAGCTCGAAAAAGCTCTCGCCGAGCTCGCCCGGCATGAGGTTGAATTCGTCATCGCCACCATTTACGGCTCCGCGTACATCACATTCGATCTCGACTTCTGTTACTCGCGTGAGCCGGCGAATCTGGAACGCCTGGCGCGCGCGCTGGCGCCTTTTCACCCACGGTTACGGGACGCGCCGCCCGACATTCCGTTTGTCTGGGACGCTCGCACCTGTCACAACGGGTTTCACTTCAGCTTGACCACGGACGTCGGCGACCTCGATCTGCTCGGCGAGCTGCCGGGCGTCCTCTCTCTGGACGCCCTGATTCGCTCCAAGCGAGCGGCAGGCCGGCAAAAGGACCTGCTCACGCTTCCGGAGCTCGAGGTCCTGCGGGAAGCCGGCCGCGATTCCACAAGCTGAGCGCTGCTGCTCACCGTGAGTAATCACCCGTGATAGCATGAGGCCACCGTGGTCATGGCGCTCGTCCGCGATCTCCGTTACGCGCTTCGCATCCTCCGCCAGAGTCCCGGCTACGCACTGACCTGCATCGCGGTCCTCACGCTCAGCCACGCCGGCGGTAGGGTGCTACACTACCGGACGATGGATCTGGCGGACTACCAGCCGAACCTCGACGTTTCCCGCGCCGCTACCCTGCCGGCGCGCTGGTACACCGACCCCCGGTTTCTCGACCTGGAGCGGGGGAAAGTGTTTGGGCGGACCTGGCAGGCGGTGGGCCATGCCGCGACGGTCGAGGAACCGGGCGCCTATTTCGGGTGCGAGGTGTTGGGCGAGCCCCTGGTGGTGGCCCGCGACGAGGAGGGCCAACTGCGAGCGTTCTCGAATGTTTGCCGGCACCGCGCTTCGCTCATCGTCACCGGCCAGGGGCGCGGGTCGAGCCTCCGCTGTCCCTACCACGGCTGGACCTACAGCCTGGATGGCCGCCTGCTGGGTCAGCCGGAGTTCGAGGGCGTCGAGGACTGGGACCGCTCCGGGGCCGGCTTGCCGCCGGCGCGCGTCGAAACCTGGGGGCCGTACGTGTTCATCAATCTGGATCCGCTGGCCCCGGAGCTGGCCGAGGTGCTCGGCGAAATTCCCGGGCAAGTGGAGCGCTTGGGGTGCGCAGCCGGTCGGCTGCGCTTTAGCTGCCGGCGGGAATACCGCCTCGAGTGTAACTGGAAGGTGTATATCGACAACTACCTGGAGGGCTACCATCTGCCGGTGGCCCATCCCGGGCTGTTCCGCGAGCTCGACTATTCGCAATACCGGGTGGACACTTTTCGCTACCACTCCTCGCAATATGCGCCGCTGCGGCCTTCCGGGGATGAAGGCGAAGCGGCCGGCCGGCGGTACCCGCGCGAAAACGGCGAGAGGAAGGCGCTATACTTCTGGGTCTTTCCGAACTTCATGCTCAACGTCTACCCCGACAATCTGAGCGCCAACATCATCCTGCCGGAGGGTCCGGACCGCACGCTGACGATTTTCGAGTGGTTCTCCTACGGGAGCGGTGAGGTGGCCCCGGAAACGATCGCCTTCAGCGACGAGATCCAGCAGCAGGACATCCGGCTCTGTGAAAGCGTCCAGCGCGGGTTGCGCTCCCGCGCGTACAATCGCGGCCGGTTTTCGGCGAAGCGGGAGAATGGCGTGCACCACTTCCACCTGCTGCTGAACGAGTTCCTCGCTGGTTGAGGAAAGATGCGACGCGCTTGGATTTCATTGCTGTGGCTCACGCCGTTGCTGGCGGCGCCGCCCGAGGTCGTTTCCGTTCAAAAGATTTGGGATGCAGGCGCTCACAATGCCTTCACCGACTTGATCCGTTTTCGCGATCGCTGGTATTGCACATTTCGTGAATCGGAAGGACACGTGGGCGGCAACGGAAAGCTCCGGGTGCTGGTTTCTGATCGCGGTGGGAACTGGGACTCCGCGGCGCTGCTGGCCGAAGACGGGATCGACCTGCGCGATCCCAAGCTTTCCATCACGCCTGATGAACGGCTCATGATCCTGGCCGGGGGGTCGGTGTACGAGGGCACAGCGCTCAAAGGACGGCAACCGCGTGTGGCGTTTTCGACTAACGGCCGGGACTGGACGCGGCCCCAGCGCATCCTTGCCGAGGGCGACTGGCTCTGGCGGGTGACCTGGTGGAGAGGGCGGGCCTACGGGGTTTCCTACCGCGGGGATCGAACCGGCGTTCTGTATTCAAGCGCCGACGGAATTCACTACGAGGCGGTCACCGAGTTGGATGCGCCCGGGGTGTCGGAGGTAACCCTGCGCTTCTTGAGCGACGGCGAGATAATGGCGCTCGTGCGGCGCGAGACCGATGACCGCAACGGCTGGATCGGTACGAGCAAGCCCCCATACAGGCAGTGGACCTGGTATAAGACCACGCATCGCCTCGGCGGGCCCAACTTCATCGTGCTGCCGGATGGCCGTTTCTGGGCTGCGGGACGCGAGCACACTCCCGATGGTCCGAGGACCGTCCTGGCGAAGATGGGCCGCCAGAGCTACGAGCCGGTTCTCACGTTGCCGAGCGAGGGCGATACGAGCTACCCCGGCCTGGTGTGGTACGACGGCCTGCTGTGGATGAGCTACTACTCCTCACACGAAGGGAAGTCGGCGATCTACCTGGCGAAGATTCGATTGTAGTAAGGCGGCCCCGTGGGCCGGCGTCCAGTTCACGCCAGCAGCTTGCCGACGGCGTTGCCGTGCACGTCGGTGAGCCGGAAATGGCGTCCCTGGAACTTGTAGGTGAGCTTGGTGTGGTCGACGCCGAGGCAGTGCAGGATGGTCGCCTGCAAATCGTGAACGTGGACGGGGTCGGCGGTGATGTTGTAGGAGTAATCGTCGGTTTCGCCGAGCACGATGCCGCCCTTGATGCCGCCGCCGGCGAGCCACATGGCGAAGTTGCGCGGGTGGTGATCGCGGCCGTAGTTGGTTTCGGTGAGCTTGCCCTGGCAGTAGACGGTGCGGCCGAATTCGCCGCCCCAGATAACCAGGGTCTCCTCTAGCAGGCCGCGCTGTTTCAGGTCCTGGATCAGGCCCGCCGAGGGCTGGTCGACCGCTTTGCACT
>JACQDI010000903.1 GCA_016201195.1 Acidobacteriota bacterium
ATTGCCGCGGCACAAAACTCCACTTCAGTCCCGCCGGAAAACCCGCACCCCCGCGACCTCGCAGCGCCGAGGCTTTCACATCCTCGATGATGTTGTCCGGCGTCATTTCTCGGAGCGCCTTCTCGATCGCTTTGTACCCGTCGTGCGCCAGGTAGGTGTCGATCGAGGCTGAGTTCGGCAGCCCAAACCGCCTCGTCAGGATGCGGACCTCTAAAGGATGTGGGGCGTTGTACATGCAAAACCCAAACCAAGTCAAAAGGCAAAAGTCAAAAAGCAAAAGTCAAAAGTGAAACCCAGCCCGCTTCGCGCCCGGACTAAGAAATGTTGCGGCGCAGCCGCCACGACACTTTTGACCTTTGACTTTTGCCTTTTGACTTTTGACTTGCTTTTCATTGGTTCTTCAACTTCTCCACCAGCTCGTCAAACTTTTCCGGCGACATCTCATGATAGTAGTCATATCCGACCTGCACCGCCGGCGCCCAAGAGCATGCGCCGATGCACTCCACCTCCTCTAACGAGAACTGCCCGTCGGGCGACGTTTCCTTGTGCTGCAGGTTCAGCTGCCGCCGCGCGTGGTCCCACACCTTTTCCCCGCCTCGCAAAAGACAAGAGATGTTGGTGCAAACCTGCACATGGTGCCTCCCCGCCGGCTGGCGCCGCAGCATCGAGTAATAGCCCACGACTTCTTCGACCTGGAGCGGGGTCAACTGCAGCCGCGTAGCCACCTCCTGAACCACATCCTCTGTGATCGCCCCCACTTCGTCCTGAATATAAAGGAGCATCGGCACCAGCGCCCCGCGCAGATGGCCCGGCGGGTAGCGCTTCACCATGTCGGCCAGCCGAGCCTCCAGTTCCGCCGAAAACGTCACCGGTCTGTGTCCCCCAGCACGAAATCGATGCTGCCCATCGACGAGATCACGTCGGCCAGCAATCCGCCCTCGACCAGCTTCGGCAGCCCCTGCAAGTTCCCGAAGCTCGGTCCTCGGATAAAACACCGGTAGGGCTTGGGCCCCCCGTCGCTCACCACGTAATAGGCCAGCTCCCCGCGTGGCGACTCGACCGACTGCGAGAAATCCCCCGCCGGCACCCGGAAGCCCTCGGTCACGATCTTGAAGTGGTAGATGAGCGCCTCCATCTGCGTCTTCATCTTTTCCCGTTCGGGCAGCACCACGTGGGGCGCATCCGCCTGGATCGCGCCCTCCGGCATCCCATCCAGCGCCTGCTGCACGATCCGCACGCTCTGCCGCATCTCTTCCACCCGCACCTGGTAGCGCGCGTAAACGTCCCCCCCCGCCCGCACCGGCACGTCGAAATCAAACCGGTCGTAGCTGGAATAAGGCTTGGCCTTGCGGATGTCCCACTGGAGCCCCGATCCCCGCAGGATCGGCCCGGTCATCCCGTGCTCCAGCGCGTCCTCCAGGCTGATCCGCCCCACGCCTTGCGTGCGTTCTTTCCAGATCGGGTTCTCGGTGAGCAGGTTCTCGTATTCGTCGATGCGCTCCGGGAGGATATCGGCCAGCTTGCGTACCCGCTCGAAAAATCCCAACGGCGGCTCGAGCGCGAGCCCCCCGATGCGCAGATAGGTCGTCATCATGCGTTGGCCCGAAACCATCTCGAACAGCCGCAGGATCTCCTCGCGCTCCCGGAAGCAGTAGAGAAACACGCTCATCGCCCCGATGTCGATGGCGTGTGTGCCCAGCCACACCAGGTGGCTGTTGAGCCGCGTCAACTCGGCGAGCATCACCCGCATCCATTGCGCCTTGGGCGGGATCTCGAGTGCCAGCAGCCCTTCCACCGCCAGGCAGAATCCCAGGTTTCCCATCATCGGGCACAAGTAGTCCACGCGGTCGGTCAGCGTGATGGCCTGTGCGTAGGTCTTCACTTCGGCGGTCTTCTCGATGCCCGTGTGCAGGTAGCCGATATCCGGCTGCGCCTTAACCACCGTCTCCCCGTCCAGCTCCAGCACCAGCCGCAGCACCCCGTGCGTGGAGGGATGCTGCGGGCCCATGTTCAACACCATGGTGCGCGGGCCTTCTGCGGTTGTCTCGCTCGCCATCAGCGCGCCCCGCTCAGGGGATAGTCCTTTCTTAACGGGTGTCCCTGCCAGTCCTGGGGCATCATGATCCGGCGCAGGTCGGGATGATGGCGGAACCGGATTCCGAACAGGTCAAATACCTCCCGCTCATACCATCCAGCGGCCCCCCACACGCCGGTCACCGAGTCGATCTCCGGGTTCTCGCCCGAAACCCGGCACTTCACGCGCAGCCAGTCGTTGCGCTCGAGCGAGTGGATGCTGTAGACCACCTCGAACCGCGGCTCCACCGGGTACCAGTCGACCGCGGTGACGAAGCTCAGACGCCGGTACCCCTGGTCCTGCTTGAGCAGCCGGCAGGCTTCCACGATGCGCTCTGCCGGAACCCACAAGGACCACTGGCGCCGGTGCTCACGGGCCTCCACCGCCAGGCCCACCGACTCCAGCACCGCCTTTACCGGCCCCGCTTCGCCCAATCGAGCACCCCCTTCTTCCACACGAAAAAGAACCCGGCCAGAATCAGGGCCATGTACAACAGCATGCTGAAGAAGCCGAACAGCCCCAGTTCCCGGAACACCACCGCCCAAGGGAACAGGAAGACCACTTCCACGTCGAACAGAATGAACAGCACCGCCACCAGGTAGAACTTCACGCTGAACCGGCCGCGCGCGTCCCCTACCGGGGTGATCCCGCACTCATAGGGGCTGTCTTTGGTTTTGTTCCGCACCCGGCGCCCCAGCAGGTGGGAGGTCACCAGCACCCCGCCGGCGACCAGCACGGCCAGCCCCACCTGCAACAGAATGGGGAAGTACGCCTCGGGATAGGATGGTGACATCCGCACTTCTCTCCTGGGATGAAGCGAAGAAAACTCTTGAGACTACGATGCTAAACTTGACTATAATGGACAGCGAAAGAACGTGTCAACAGAAGTTGAGATCCGGTTGAACGGTGAGAGATATCAGGTGCCGGTGGGCTCGACCGTCTCCGACCTGGTCCGGCGACTGAAGCTCGCCGAGGACCGGGTAGCGGTGGAACTCGATCGCCGCATCGTGCGCCGCCCGGAGTGGCCCGCTGTCACTCTCCAGCCCGGCGCCGCAGTGGAGATCGTGCAGGTCGTCGGCGGCGGCTAAGTCATTTGGATTCTGTAGGTTAAAAATAAGGTTGACAGCCGGTGCGGTTGGCGTTACATTGCGAAAGTCGCCATTTTTCTGAAAAACGGATTCGAGCGAAAATGTTCAAAACAAGAAAGCCCAAAACGGCAACCGAGCAGTCCGGCGAGCGTTACACGAGTCTCGATGTTTCCCGCGTTTCCGGCGTCAGCCTGCGCCAATTGCAGTGGTGGGATGAGCAGGGTGTCGTCTCCCCGAGCCACAGCGGCCACAAGCGGCTGTATGCGGCGGAAGAAGTCATCGAGGTGGCCGTCATCGCCGAGTTGCGCCGGAAGGGCTTTTCGCTCCAGAAAATCCGCCGCGTGCTGAAGTACCTGCAGAAGGAGATGGGCAAGCGCCTGTTTGAATCAGTCAAAAATGGCGCAGAGGCCCATCTGCTCACCGACGGCAAGAACATCTACCTCGAGGACAACGACCGCCGCATCGTGAACATCCTGAAGAGCGCCCGCCAGCCCATGATCTCCGTCTGTGTCTCGGACCAGATCAAGCGCCTCACGGCCTCGCTCGCCCTGCCCCCCAAGAAGGTTGGCCGCGAGACTGCTGCCACTCGTGTCCGCCAAGCCCGCGCCGCGGGGTGATTCACAAGCAGCACGTGGGCGGGCACTCCAGCCCCCGTTCCAGCTTTCAAGCCGCCTGCCGGTTCCACCCTCACAATGAGCCGAGAAAGCAAGCCGCCTGCACAGCGACTCCGATGACTCCGATGTGAAGCAACCCCTGCGGGCACGCTCGAGCCGAAGGCTAGCGATAGGTCTCCTTGGATCGGATGAGGATGCGAACGACAGACACCGTCTGCTTCTGCTGGTCGGCAGTAAAGAGAATTCGGTAGGAGCCAATCCGGTGGCGGAAAACACCCTGCCATTCATCGCCTCTAAGGGCTTTTACATCACCCTGAAACGGGTCAGTCGCCATTTGATTCAGAACGCGCGCAACGCGCCTCTGAATGTTGCGGGGTAGGTCTCGGAGATCCTTCTCGGCATCTTCGGTAAGTTCACAGGCCCAGCTCATGCTTGATTTTGCCCCACGGTCTGGTCTTGCCTTCTCTCACCTGTCTGAGGCCGTGTCGCACTTTCTTTGCTTCCTGCGGCGTTAACCCATCGTCCGCATCAACAAGCTTCTTGGGTTTCATGAGCAGTCGGCCACCATCAGCGGTGACTTCCACGAAGTCACCTTCTCGCAACCGCAGGGCCTCAAAGACGCGTTTAGGGATCACTACCTGGCGCCGTTGGCCAATCCGGCTCACCGTCGCTGCCTGCTCTGAACTTCTGCTGGTCATACCTTCAGCGTAGCGGATACACGGAAACTGTCAAGTCCTGGTTCCTTCGATCCTTCGATGCGCAGCGGGCCGCGATACCTCCCCCATGTAGTGTTCATGGTAACATGACCATAGTCATGAAACAGCAGATCGCAGCCGGCGTGTTCAAAGCCAAGTGCCTCAGCCTGCTGGACGAGGTCCAGCAGAAACGCAAGGAGATCATCATCACCAAGCGCGGGAAACCCGTGGCGCGCTTGGTACCTGTAGAGACCAAGCCGCCCGAGGTGTTTGGGCGGATGAAGGGAACCATCGAGATTCTAAGCGACATTGTCGGGCCCCTGGACGTGAAATGGGAGGCCGATGGCTAAGGACTCGGCGGGCCTCCTGCCCGACACGCATTGCTGGATTTGGTTGGAATCAGGAGACGGCGAGCAGTTCTCCGAAGGCCCCAGGCCTCTCGCTCGCGCCGCTCACCCCCGAAATTGCGATCGACAGCACGCGGCTGCCTGGTGAATTGCACACCGATCCCAGCGACCGCATTCTGGTGGCCACCGCCCGCCGCCTGGACGCCACGCTATTGACTCGGGACCACCAGCTTCTCGAATACGGTCGCCGCCGTTACGCTCGGATCGTCTCGGCGTGAACGCAAAAAATCTCCACGCCCAGCCCACCTCGTGCGTCACACCTAGCGTGGGCAAATGTCTACTGGCATGTTTATTGGCGATCTCCCTTGACGGCCGCGCCGCCTCCGTCACCCAGGCCGTCGAGGAGCGTTACAACCGCCTCAAGAGCCTCCAGGTCGGGTTCTCCGAATCGGTTTCGTACAATGGCCGGGGTGTCCTCAGGGCCCGGCGCCAGGAGCGCGGCACCCTTTACCTCCAGCGCCCCCGCAAGATGCGCTGGGAGTACACCAAGCCCGCCGGCAAGCTGTTCGTCTCCGACGGCAAGATGTTCTACCTTTACAGTCCCAACTCCAACCAGGTCCAGCGCATCCCACCCAAGCAGGCCGAGGACCTGCGCGCGCCGCTCGCCTTCCTGCTGGGTAAGCTCGATTTCCAGAAAGAATTCGGCCAGATTGTGACCCGTGCCTCCGAGGCCGGCATCGAGTTGACCGCCGCCGCCCGCACTCCCCAGGACCCCTTCACCGACACCGTCTTCACCATTGACCCCCGAACTTTCGAGATCCGCCGCATCGTCGTCAACGGCCAGGACGGCCTGGTCACGGAGTTCCAGTTCTCGGGCGAAACCGTTAACCCTTCCCTCGAAGCCCGCTTGTTCGTCTTCCAAGCCCCGCCCGGAGCGGAGATTGTGGAGGCAGGACGCTGATGGC
>JACQDI010000904.1 GCA_016201195.1 Acidobacteriota bacterium
CACGATGGTGACCCGGTCGCCCCGCATGTTCTGGAGATAGGGGGCCACCACAAGTGTGGCCGCCCCGCAAGGGGCAACCGCACACCAAGTCGCCAAAACCGCGCGAAGCGCCCGCTCCCTCCCCCGCTTCCCCATAAACTGGCGCTGCTTACAGCCAGAGACCCGAGATCCCCGCCTGGACGGTATACCCTTGGGTACCGCCGGGAACTAACCTATCCCGGCTCTAGATTACCATTAAGAGTCAAATACTGCTTGGGTCAATTAGGGTGTAAAAGAAAATGGCCGGAGCCCGCCTACCGGACCCCGGCCATCGGGATAGGCGCTAATAAGCGGAAACGTCTACGCTCACCGTATTCCCCAGGGCGCCGTTGAAGAAAACGGTAACCGGCACGGTTCCCGGCAGGATCTGGGTGGGGATCTGGAAATTGACCTGGGTGGGGGAAACATAGAGCAGCGGCGCCGGAAAGCCGTTGATGAGCAGCACCAGGCCGCCGAGCGAGATCGGCAGCGGCTTCCCGGCGGCGGCCTGGGCCGTAGTGTTGCTGAGGCGCTCGCCAAATAGCGTCGCCACCGAGGCGGGCGCCAGGCCTCCCGGAGCGCCGGTCAGGGCGTTGATGACGCCGCCGTCGCTGATCTGCGGCCCGTCGGCTGGCCGCCGGTAGCCCGCCAGGGTCAACTGCCGCAGCACCGACTGGGTGCGGCTGGCCGCATACCCCTTCATGTACAGGACCTCGTTCTCGAACAGGTCATTGTTGGAAGGTTTTTCAGCACTACCGTCAAAGTATTGCTTGAAGTCGTCCTCGCGGGCCGCCGTCCCCATCAGGTTGTACAACCGACCCGCTTCCTGCTCCAGCCAGCCCCCGGCGTCCCCGGCCAGCACCGCACACCGGGCCAGCGCTTCGAGGTAGGCGGTACGCACGCTTCGAGGTAGGCGGTACGCACCTCCGGAATCTGAAGCGCTCGCCGCGACAGCACGTTGCCGTTAATCCCCTGAAAGATGTTGCGGTCCCCGTCGGCAAAGGCGCGATCCTTGTCCCACACGATGAACTGCGACAGGTTCTTTCCTTTGAAGCGGTAGAAGTAGAAATTGTTCATCCCGTACAGCTCGCCCAGAATGCCATCGAACTCTGAAATATAGTTCTCGATGGCCACGTGGGTGGCGAACAGCTTCAGGTCCAGGTACTCGGCGGCCGCGCGAGGAAAGTCTGCATCCGATGCCTGGTTGATGTTGCGGACCATGGCCTCCAGCGGCGCCGGCTGCGGACTATTTTCGTGCGTCTTCGGCTCCCACGGCAAGGGAACATACTTGCCCAGGTCCGGGCCCATGTATTCAAACCGGTAGGGCTCGTCCGGGAGGTTCCACTCGTACAAGTAGCCCTCGTTCTCCGCGAAGTTTCGCGTCAGGAACTCCTTGTTGATCTCTTCCACGATCATGTACAGACCCGCATACTGGCCATTCACGTACAGCCTCGTGTAAACCTCGCGCGAAGCCGGCAGCCCCATGCGCAGAAACATCAGCATGCTCAGCCGCTCTTTCAGAAGCGACGGGTCCTGGTTGTTGGCCTTGAGCTGGAGGACCGTGAGCCCCAAAAACGACCCGGTCTCGTCGTAGTGGTTGAAATCCACGCGCAGGTTGGGCTTGACCGGGCTGCGGCTGCCTTGGCCGCGAGAGCGGATCCCCACGTCGTTCGCTACCAGGCCCCGCCATTCAAAAATCGCAGGATAATACGTGTTCTCCCGGAAATGATCCTTCAGGCTCTGCCAGTCCTTGGGGTTGATCTTGAGCCGGACCTCGTGCAGCACCCGATCGTCGAACAAATCATCCTGAGTCTGCGCTCTCGCTTGAGGTGCGAGTAGCGCTGCCGCCGTTAGAATCGAGATAAAAAATCGCATGATGTCTCTCCACACAGTTAGCCTCTATATTGGCCGTCCCCGCCCCCTTATTACTTGGTGACGGAAACGTGGCTTTTGTTACACGCCCTGGTTTTTTTTGGAGCGCTTCAGGGTGTAAGGCTTATAACACTCTTTACAGCTTTAACAAGCTCTTTACGATCGTTGGAAATACGCATGGCGGGGGGCGCGGTAGGAGACCTTCAGCTCCGGCGTTTCGATCCGCCTCTTCTGCTGCCGCGACTCGAACAGAAACGCCAGGGCGCCCGTAGTCAAGAGCGTCCGCTCGACCGGATAGACCGGCCGGCCGCTGACGAACAGCTCCTCGATGCAGTGGACCAGCCCGTCGAAGTGCACCAGCGGGCGTCGCTCGTCGAGCACGCCGAAATTCGTCGATACCGGCTCCAGACGGTCCTTCAACTTCGCAGCAAACACCCATCCGCTGATCTGCCCATTCAACATGTACACGGCGGAGCGGAATCCGTCGCGGTATTCCAGCAAAAATAAGGCCGGCTTCTTCACGTTCTGCTCCGGTGGACCAGCCTTCACCTTCGGATTGCGAGCGAGCGCGGCCGCCAGCAGCGGGACGCTCCACTTTCCGTCGCTCGAGTCTCGCCATCGCCACACCGCGTCGGCCTCCAGCATTTCCACCGCCGCAATTCCCTTCTCTCCGCCGGCCCGGCGCTCCACCATGCATTGCAGCGTTTCGAGAGTGTGGAACCCGTAGGCGTCCAGGTCTCCGTAGCCCACCGCCACCGCGCGCTCGATCGGGGTGTCGAGCGGGATCTCCAGCTCCGGCACCCGCACCGTTACCGGGATCGACGAGCCGGCCATGAACGGAATCTTCAGCTCTCGCGCCTGGTCGTACATCATCTTCGCCTTCTGCCAGGAGTAGGAAAGGTGCTTGTCCGAGAACAGCGGCGTCACCCGCCCGCTGCGGCGAAACACTTCGATGATTCGCTGGTAGAGCTCGAACCGCGGGTACATCTTCTGGCCTTTTTCGTTGGTCGGATACTCGCCATGCTCGCCGACCAGGAGCACCGCATCCACGGCCAGCTTGGCGCCCCCCAGGGTCATCGCCCCGGCGACCGTCGGGTAGATCTTGAACCCGTGCTTGGCCGCCAAGTCCCGGCTCATGTCCTTGGCGGCGATCTGGTCGGTATACATGGAGACGATTCGTGTCCGCGGCTCGACCCGCACCCCGTTGGGCGTGTATCCCGCGAGGATCCGCCCGACGATCACGTCGGCGTGCGAGTAGTAACGATACTCGGTGATGATGGCCGCGACCGTCTTCATCGCCGGAGTGGGCGCGGCCGCCAGCGCCCCCGCCGTCGACGCCAGAAAATGACGCCGGTTCATATCCGTCGCACCCGGATCTGCTTGTATTCGATCCACCGTCCCGCCTGGTGGGCCTGCAACTCGAGGTGGCCCTCCTCCAGGTTCTCCATCCGGTCGTACTCCATCACCGTTTCTCCGTTAATCCGCACCAGGCAGTCCTTTCCCTTCACCACGAGTTGCAGCAGGTACCACTTCTCGGGCTCGATGCGCGGATAGATGGCTCGCTTGAAGGAATAGAGCGACCCGGTCGGGTAGTGCGCGCCTTCGACGTCGTGCAACTGGATCTCGTAGTGCCGCCCCCGCGATCCCTGCCCGGCGGTCCGGAACATCACCCCGCCGTTATGGTATTTGCTCCCCCGGATGTACAGGTGCAGCTCGAAATCCCGGTACTTCTCCTTGGTTGCCAGATGCCCCAGCCCGTCGCCGCGCAGGATCGGCCCCAGCGCCTCATACTTGGGCTTTCCCTCCGAGACAAACCACTTCGTCTCCAGGTCCTCGGCCGTCTCGTAGAGGCTCTCCCACGTTTGCTTGGAGGCCAGCTCCCGGAGGCGCAGCCTTCGGAAGCGGATGGGGTAGGAGAGCGACTCGAAGCCCAAATACCCCCGCCGCAGCCGGCGCCCCAGCTCGGGAAACGTCTCGACGTCCAGATCCTGCACCAGCTCCTCGTTGGTCCACACTCGAAGCTGCGGCCAGTCCATCAGGATACGAAACGTGTTCCACTCCGGATGCACGTTGACCTTCAACGGCGCCACCAGCGGGAACACCGATCCCATCGACTCCGGCTTCGGATCCTTGTCCGGCTGATGGAAGATGTTGATCATCATCCCCACCCAGGCATTCCGCCCGTGCTCGGGTGCGTGCAGGTAGATCCCCGAGTTGGTCCACCCCTTGATGAAAAAGTCCCCCCGGAAATCAAAGTTCTCGTACTGTTTGTCCGATCGCAGCCAGGCCGGGAAGTTCGACCCCTCGTGCACCACGATCGCCCCGTCCCGCACATAAAACGCCGATGCGGTTCCCTCGCGGATGGTCCAGCCGGCGAGGGTGCGGCCGTCAAACAGCGAAACAAACCCTTCTTCGGTCTGCGCCTGCAGCAAAGCTGGCAGTAATCCGACAGCCTGGACAAACGTCCGTCGTTTCATCCTTAGAAGTGTAACGTCATCCACCTGCATTTCCTTTGGAATCCGGCGCCTTTCGCTGCTACTCCACCGCCTCCCGCGCCCGTTCCCGGTACGCCTGCCGCGCAAACTCGTACGCCCGCTCGGCCTCCTCCCGCTCTCCCGTCCGGATCCGCGTGACCTTCTGCTTCCAGCACTGATCCACCGCCCGCAGACACCACTCGGCGCTCTGGCGCGACGCCCGCACCGGCTTGCCGTCCACCAGCACAAAGATCGGATTGGTGTGTGAGGAGGGCAGGATCCGCAGCGCGATCCAACTGCTGCGCTCCACCTGGTAGTCGAACTCGACCGGCCGCAGCGCGCCATCCGCCTCGATCTCCTTGCGTGCGACCGCGCGTCCGTTCACCACCAGCTCGAGCGGCACGCGCCGGGTATTCCCGATCCTCGCCCGCTCCAGCTCCCAGTACGGTTTCTGGTCATAGCGCAGCTTGCGGACGCTTTCATCCGGGGCCTCGTCGAGCAGCGCCGCCACCATCGCCCGAACGTGAACCGTGCCCGGCGCCGCCAGCCGCAGCTCGCTCGCGCCCTCCCCCATCTCCACCTCGTTCACCCGAAACTCCAGCAGGTGGCTCTTGCCGTCGGACACGTAATTGCGTCCCTCGCGGATCCCCACCGCCCAGTCCCGGTAATCGAGGTTCTTGCGTTGCCGCACGTAACTGCGTCCCAATCCGACGCGGTCGCCGTAGATGCAGGGAAAGTCCGTCTCGCCGCTGATTCGCGTCCGATATCCCACGTTCAGCGTGTGATACCAGATGTTCAGCTCCCAGGCGTACGGCGTATCTACCGTGGAGATAAAGTCCACCAAGTTGTGCGTCACTCCCACGATATACTCGTTGGCCCCGATGCCATCGAACGGCGGCAGCTCGTCGGTGAGCAGCTTCTCCTCCTTGAGGGCCAGCCCCCAGCCCGAGTGCGCGAACCCGGTCACCGCGTCCTGCGACTTGGCCCACCGGAACACCGGAATCCCCCAGCTCGGCCAGTCTTCGATGCGCTTCGATCCCGGGTAGTCCTGGTCCTTGAGGCTCAGCAGGCAGATGTGCCCGGTGTGGCTGGACGGGAACCCGGACACCTCTACGTCGTAGCGCATCAGGTTTTCCCTGGTCGAGAGCTTGTTGTCCTTGCCCTCGAAAAACGTCTTCTGGAAATACCACCCGGGGCCCCAGCTCAGCACCGACCCCACCTTCAGGTCCTCGCCCAGGATATGTCGCATCATATCCTGCGGATACACACCTTCAGTCGGCTTCTCGTAGTGCGCGCACCCGGCGGCATGGATGTGGTGGTCCCCGGAATACCATCCCATCTTGGCCGGGTCGATCCAGCGTTCGAGCCGGAAGGCGATCTCCATCGGCTTCTCTTCCACGTGAAGGCGCTGGGTCTTCCTGCGATACTCCGGCCCCCGCGTGTACTCGACCGTGTAGTCGCCCGGCGGCAGCGCGAGCGCCTCGCCATCGGCGCGGTAGACCTGGGGCTGAAATGCGAAATCAGGCGCCAGGCGTTTGGCTTGCGACGGGTACACGCGCCCCAGCGTGTCCCGCACCAAGAATGTCGCAGTGGTAGGGCGGTCGTCGAAATCGAGCACCCGCAGCTTCACGGTCGTCGCCGGCCGCGCCGTGAACAGAATGTCGATTTCGTTGCGGAACCCGAGGTCCTGCGTGCCCTGCCCCACGTCGAACGCGAGCTTTGCCTCGCGCTTCCCCTTGTCCCGCGAATAAAGCTGCAGGATGCGGTACTCGACCTCGAGGCCCGACAGCCGTTCCCGCATCGGCTGCTTGTTGAACATCTGGAGGTCGAGGAACCGGCGTCCCACCTGTCCCTCGGGCGTCCCGGCCAGTCTCCCCGCGTTGGGACTGCTGGCGGCCAGCACCGCCGTCACCCCCGCCTCGTTGCGGACCTTCACCAGATACGTCCGCCAACCCTGCTCCACCAGTTCCGGTCGGGCCGGGCCCTGCTCGACCTTCACCCGGCCCTCCGGGTTGACGTGCACCCCCACCAGGCAGTGCCGGTCGAGGATCTTCTGTATCTCGACCACGGCCTGTTTGGGATCCGCGGCGCCGCCGGCCAGCCGCCGCAACTCCGCCGCCTCCGCTTTGGGCAGAGATTCTCCCAGCATGTCGAGCGTATCCAGTACGCGCACCACCTGCGCTGCGAGCGGTTGGTATTCCACCACATCCACCAGCGGAAGCTCTTGTGCGAGGCCCGCCGAAACCACCAACAGAACGACCCACATCCTCATAGCGCCCTCCGGAACCGAAGATGATATACAGTGAACCACATTCCGGGGCGCCGCTGCGCGGTCGCTTTCCCTGGCCCATCGGCAGCGCAAGGGCCACCGCGGCGTGGGGGTGACCTGCGCCCGTTCCCGTGTCACCGGGTCAGGCCGTCGCGCACCCATCGGTCTCGCGATCACCGGTACAACTTCAGCTCAGGCATCGGGTAGTCTTTTACGTTGTCTGTGATGAGAGTCAGTTGGTGGCTCAGGGCGACCGCGGCGATAGTAACATCGGCCAGAGAAAGGGTAACGCCGCGCCGAGCGTAATCGCGTCTCAGCCGGCCGGCCTTCCGGGCGGTCTCCTGGGTAACCTCGTAGAACTCGAGACCGGCAAGCAATTCCTCGGTCCGGGCCTCCTCCTCCGGTGTCGTGCCGGTATAGACTTCCGTGACCTGGATCGAGCAGCAGGCCAGCACATGCCGCTCCTCCGCCAAGTCCCGCAGAAGCTCGCGGCGACCGCGCTTGTGGTTCAGCACGTCAATGATGACGTCAGAGTCGAGCAGGTAGATCGCCATTCGCTCAGCGGTTCTCGATTCTTCGAAAGCGCTTGTCGTCCTGGCGTCGCAGTTTCCGGATCCAGGCCGCAGCCCCAGCCTTGAGCTCCGGGTGATCCTTGTCCTTCCAGGCCGGGGTGGGCCGCTCCAAAGCGCGCAGCAGGCGAAGTCGCTTTACCTCCTGCGTGGCGATCTCGGTCAAGAACCTGCTCCGGCCCCGTTTCCCGACCAAAGTGTCAATTTCAGCCACAACGGCGGCGGGGATCACGATGTGGGTGCGCTTTTTTACCATCGATAGGCCCACTGCAAGTTTAACATATAGAGACCCCCCACTTCATGCACGTTACGTTAAAGTACCCTTGGTAGAGCAAGCCTCTGGCTTGCCCGGGAGAAAACGATGCCTCTGACCCGCCGCCACATCCTTCAAGCCGCCACTGTGGTCCCTTTTCAAACTGTCCGCGGGGCCCCCGCCAACTCGGCCGTCACCGTTGGCCTGATCGGCTCCGGCGGCCGCGGCGCTTTCGACGCCTCACTGCTTGTCAAACACACCAACGCCCGCCTGGTCGCTCTCTGTGACATTTTCGACGACCGCCTGGAGCGCGCCAAAAAGAGCATCCCCATCGCCGACCCCAAGGTCTATAAGAACTACCACGACCTTCTCGCCTCCGACGTGGACGCGGTGATCATTGCCACCCCGGTCTTCCTCCACCCCGAGCATTTCGAAGCGGCGGTGAAGGCGGGCAAGCACATCTACATCGAGAAGCCGGCCGGCCTGGACGTGGGCGGCTGCAAGCGCGTGATTCGCGCCGCCGACTCGGCCGACCGCAAGCTCAACATCACCTTCGGCTTCCAGCAGCGCTATGGTCCCGGCTACCGCAAGGCCCAGCAGCTCGTCTCCTCGGGCGGCATCGGCCCGATCCGCATGGCCCATGCCCACTTCATCAAAGGCGTCTTCACCGGCGACGAGAAGCCCTCGTCCCCACCCTCCACCTACGAGGAGAAGATCCGCCAGTGGCACGTCTGGCGCGACACCTTCGGCGACATCATCGTCGAGACCTACTGCCACAGCATCGACGTTCTCAATTGGTTCCTCGACGGCCACCCCGTGAAGGCCTACGGCGCCGGCGGCCGCACCGTCGAGAAGCGCGGCGACATCATGGACCACTGCGACGTCACCTTCACCTACCGCGACTCCGTTCAGGCCGTCCTCACCGGCGCCCAGCTCACCCCGCGCTTCTACCGCAACGTCCACGAGCAGTTTTACGGCTCCAAAGGCGTGGTCGAAACCGCCCGCGAATACTGGACCCATTACCGTGACCGCAACGACGCCGTCACCGAAAAAGAACCCCGCGACATCACCATCGACGGCCTCCAGGAATTCGTCCGCCGCATCCAGGACGGCAAGCCCGAAAACACCGGCGTTCGCGCCGCCGAAAGCACCCTCACCGCCATCCTCGGCCGGATGGCTATCGACCTGCGCCGCGAGGTCACCTGGGAGGAGCTGATGAAGTCATGAAAACCCTCGCTGCCTTTCTCAGCCTCGCCTCTCTTGCGTTCGCTCAAGAGGGCTACATCTCCCTTTTCAACGGCCACGATCTCGACGGCTGGCAGGGCGACCCGGCCCTGTGGACCGTCCAAAACGGCGTGCTGGTCGGCTCCACCGACGGCCATCCCATCAAGCAAAACACCTTCCTCATCTACAAGCAGCCCTACGCCGACTTCATTCTCCAGGCCGACGCGCGCCTGCGAAACGGCAACAGCGGCATCCAGTTCCGCAGCAGCGCGCTGCCCGGCCCGGGATGGGTCGTCACCGGCTACCAAGCCGATTTCTCCGAGGCCGGCGAGCGCTCCGCTTGGGGC
>JACQDI010000890.1 GCA_016201195.1 Acidobacteriota bacterium
GCGTAGGTGTAGTAATCGGGCGTGGTGAAGGGGCTGTAGCCGGAGCTGCGGTTGGCGTAAGCGGTCGGCGTGAGCTGCGACGGGAGGTCGGACGGCCTCCGTCCCGGCGCTTGGGCCGGAGGCGATGGACTCAGCGCGGGAGCGCCGCCGAGCGCGATCCCTCCTGCTATCGATCTGCCGAGAAAGCTTCGTCGTTCCATGCGAGTTGCTCCTTTGGGGGACCTCGAACAGCAGCAATTATATCTGGGTGCCTGGACCCACTTCGGGACCTCGGGACCGGCCTCGGAGTGTAAGTCCCGTTGACTCCCACCGAACTGCGGGTGATGTCGGAGCGGCCGGTGAGCGGAAGCAAGTGAGTCGGGAATGACCCAGACAAGCAGTTTGCGGTCGTCGCCATCCGCAAGTCGTTTTCCAAGCTCGGTAAGAGCGGTACGAAGCTCGTTGGCCTTTTTCTCTACCGCGCTTTTCATCGGTGTGTCGCCGGTCCGCCTTACGATTTGGCGCTCAGGCGCGGCCCGCTCTTGGCCGCCGTCTTCAGCGCCTCATTAGACGCCGCCTCCCTTGCCCGGCACGGAGGTAGCCGCCGGCGGCGCAGCTTCTTGTGTCAGCAGGTTCGCGTTCACAATGGGTAGGTCTGGCGCGCAGACCCAGTCATGCTCCCCAAGCCCGGCTGCGACACCACCAGCAAAAAGCCGTGCTAGCGCACAATAGATTCCAGGATCTATGCCGCAATCATGGACATAATGGGCCAGGTGTTTTATGTAGTCTTCCGCGCGAGCGACGGTGCATTCGATCTTTTCGGGGTTGGTAGCAAAGTCCTCCTGTTGACCTTTTTTGAAGGAATCGTCGACCATCAGCGGAATGACCTGTCTAGTGATGGATTGATAGGCGTCGATTGGGAAACCTTCCAGCCGGCAGATCTTGAGTCCCTGCCACAATCCGACCACCATAGGGGTAAAGGGTAGAAGGATGGCCACTTCAAGCACAGACGCCGCCCCAGGGTCGGCTCCCAGGTACGCCGCCTTACCTAACACCTCCAGGGTCGAGCGTGCCGCCTCAAAGGCGGTGCTGTCGCCGCCGTAGACGATCGTTGATGCGGGCGTAGCGATCTGCTTCGGATAAGCAAGGATGGCGCCGTCGATGTAAGAGCCGCCCTTGGCTGCGACTAATTCGCTTAGCGCTCGCGCTTCCCTGGGTTGGCACGCTGTGAGGTGCACCACTGTTTTGCCAGAACGCCATGGACCTGACTGGTCCAAAATGGCCTTGTTTGCCGTGTAACTTGACGTAATGAGGATAATCAGCGGGCTGGCCTCAATGGCCGCGCTCGGTGAAGTTGCGACCGTCACGCGGTTTTCTCTTAAGCCCTGTGCCCTTTCTGCGCTGCGATTCCAAACCGTCACGCCCCGTCCGGCCTGGGCCAGCGCCCGGATCAACGCACGGCCCATCTTGCCACATCCGAGAACAGATACTTGACTCATCTGTTGAACTCCTCCGGTAGGACTCTATCGATTTAAACGCTCAGGTGAATTCGTTACCGCTGCGTGGAGCCCCTCCGCAAAGCGGCGTCTAACGACTCGGGCGCGGCCCGGTTTTGGCCCTCGCCTGCAGCGCCTCGTTAGCCGGCCTTTCGCGCCTGGAGCCAGCGCCGAAGGGACTCCTGAGTCTCGCCAGACCTCCGGCCGGCCAGGAGGCTTTCCACACTGATATCCTCGTCCAAGTCCGGCCAGTGGATTCCCACGCCGCCGCCAATAAGACGCCAATTGGCTCGCTCCGTCGGTGTCCCGTGCGCCAGACGCGGGAACCAGGCCAGCGGCACAGTGATGGTCCTGCCATCGGCAATATCCACGATCAGCGCCTCGTCGCTCGCAGTCACGCCCTGAGTAACTGCTTCCCTGAGTTCAGTTCCCGAAATACTCATGCCATGCCCTCACCAAAAATGCCCCGTTCTCGCCAACGAGAGCCTCCATTCGCCGAAGCTCCGTGCGCGCAAAGCCACGGCTCCACTCCAGGCGTACCGGATCGAGCCAGAATTTGGCCTCGGATTCCTCCCGCTCCACGTGGACATGAGGCGGTTCCTCTCGATCCGCCGAGTAGAGGAAGAACCGGTATGGCCCGGACCGGAGAACTGTCGGCAACGTTTCCAGTGTACATGGTTGACGGGTAAACTGTCAGGCTGACGTGGTCAGGCTATTGTTAACCCGACCGGGATAAACCCGGCCCCGGTCGGCCTAAATCGGGCGTCCTACCAACCGGCCGGGCTGATAACTGCTCACAAGGTAACCACTTCGGCCCCATTTCTCAATTTGCCTGAACCATCTTAGTTAAGCCCGCCGGCCGGCCCCCACAATCCCGGCGCCTCGACCCCCTCGCGCGTCAGCGCAACCGCAAGCCGCTACCGCTTGCGGGCCCTGGGGGCCGCCGACCCAGGGGACACGCCCAACTGAGACCGATGAAGCCCGGTGGAGTTGTCATTGCACTGGACCTCCCCACAAGCCTGCACGCCGGCGGCCTCAACGTCCTCGATTGGACCTCAGTTCGACCTACAAGTCAAGACATTCTCAACGAGCCCGCACCGGCGGCGTCCGAGTGCCGCCTCGCCGAACTGTTTCCACAAGGAAGCCCTCCGCTATCCGCGTGCCAACGGTCCATTTCCTCGCAACCAGCCAACCTCACCAACAAACACCACAGCGAACGAAAAAACGCCCTTCCATCCGAAATCTTGAAACTACCCCTAACGCTGTTCCTTTCTGGTTCCAATACACGTCCCCGGCCGCGCGGCCAAGGCCGCCAGGTGAGCCCCCCTCCCAGAAAAAGCGTCTGGCGGAGCCCCAGGCTGGATCGCGCAGCCCTCCCCTCCACGCAACTGACCGATCCCGACAGGGTCCCCGGGCCCCTTCAAGACCTGCTCAAATCCTCAAATGCTCAAATCCTCAAATCGCGGCCCCGCCGCGCAGTCCCCCGCACCGCCATCAACGCCACCAGGTAAGCCCCCCCGCCCAGAAAAAGCGTCTGGCTCAGCCCCAGGTGGATCGCACAGAAAACGGCCGTCACCGAGCCCAGCACGCTCGACGCCGAGTTCATCGCCCACGCCCACCGCACCGCCGCCGGATGGCGCTTTTCCAGCCGCTTCAGCCCCGACGGAAACGGCATCCCCATCACAAAGCCCGCCGGAAACAGCAGCGCCACGCTCACCGCGCACTTGGCCGCCAGCGGCAGGCCCACGCCCGCCTGTAGCACCGGCGCAACCACCAGACCCAGCATCCCCACCACCAGCATCACCCCCGCCAGCGCCGTCATCAGCCGCCCATCCCGTTCACCCACCACCCGCCGGCTCGCGTAGCTGCCCAGCCCGCTCGCCACCAGCAGCGAAAACACCACCACCGTCAGCGAATACGTGGGCCGCCCCAGAAACAGCACGAACCTCTGGATCAGACCCACCTCGACCATGATGTATCCCACCCCGATGGCGAAGAAGTATCCCAGGTGCGCGAAGGCCGACCGCTCCCGGGGCAGCCGCGTTCCCGGCAGCAGCGGCGGAAGCAGCAGGATCACCGCCGTTCCCGCCACGCTCGCCCCCAGCAGCACAAACAGCATCATCACCCCGATGTTGATCTTCACGTCCTCGCTGCGCCGCCCGGTGATAAAGCCCCACAGCTCCCCGGAGCGAACCGTGTAGAAGAAGAACGGGCGGTTATCGGTCACCGGCGTTATGTCGTACCGATAGTGTTGGGCGAACCGCAGCGGATCAGGCGCGAGCAGCAGCTCCGTAAACGGGTTCGCGATCCGCTCGCCCGGCACGTACACCGCCGGCATCCGCGCCGCGCTCATCGCTTCCCGCGCGCGAGCGATCTCCTCCCCCGTAAAGGGAGTGCGCTTGAGGATCACCGTGTCCTTCGCCCCGTAGCCCGTCAGGTCCTGCGCGTTTTCCCGCGCGATCAGAAAGTGGCGCCACGGTTCTGCCGCCCCCATCTGCCGCAGCGCCTCCACTCCCAGCGACACCACCCGCAGCGACTCGCGCGGCGGATCAAACTCCCAGCGCGTGATCGCCAGCATCCCGTCGTCCGTGAGATCCTCCAGGTAGTCTCGAAACGCCTCCGTCGTGTAGAGGTTGTTTTCCGAGAGCGCGAAGGCCCCCGCCGCCGTCGAGGCCCAGGTGTCCACCAGCGTCATCTGGATCACCTGGTATTTCTCCCGCGACCGCCGCACGTAGCTGCGGCCGTCCTCGATCTGAATCCGCACCTCCGGGCGCGAGTAAAGATGCCGGCTCCGCTCGGCGAACCGGTTCCTCATGATGTCGTTTACGATGATCGGGTTGATCTCCACCCCCGTCACATCTCTGCTGCCCGAAGCGAGCGCCCGGGCCACGTCAAATCCCCCGCCCGGGCCGATGATCAGCGTCCTGGCCCCCGGCCGGATCAGGTACGGCAGCGCCGGTCCGTTTTGCAGTAACTCCGCTCGGGTCCGCGGATCCAGTCGTTCGAGCGCCAGGCCGGGAATGCTGGTCGCCGCGTCGGCATCGATCACGATCGCCGGGTTGCCCCCGCCGTCATCCGGCTTCACCGCCACCCGCGAGAACGAGTTCCACCGCGAAAACACCTCGTATTCCAGCCGCTTCCCCTTAGCGAAACGCACGTCCACCCACTTCGCATGCAGGTTCAAGAAGATGAACCCCCCTACCATCACCACCAACCCACCAGCCACCCATCCCCCGCGTCTCTCCTCTCTCCTCCCTCCTCTCTCCTCTCTGCTCCCCGCACCGACACCGAACCACAAAACCCCTCCCACCCCGTAAAGCGCCGCCGCCGCCAGCACCGTGTTCGGCCCCCCCACCAGGTCCAGCAGCGGAACCAGCGCCAGACAGCCCGCGGCCGCCCCCAGCAGGTCGAAAAAGTAAACCCGGTCCACGCGCTCCACGGTCTCTGCGATCGCCAGCGACAGCACCATCCCCGCCAGGAAGAAAGGTACTGCTGATACAAAATAGATCAGCGCCAGCTTCCCCGCGTTTGCGGCGGATACCTCGATGCTCACTCGCTGTTGCAGGATCACCAGCAGCACCAGCGCCGTCGCCAACACATTCAAGCTGCTCAACAGCCCCAGCCGGTTCCACAAAGACGCAGACACCTGCCGGTCGGTCCAGTAGTAGGAGCAGATCGCGCCCGCCCCCAGCCCGAACAGCGCCACCGAGATGGCCATGAAAGCGAAGTGGTAGAAGAGGACCACCGAAAAGATCCGGGTCAGGGCCAGCTCGAACAGCAGAGTGGCCATCGTCGTCGCCGCCACCCCCAGATAAACCCGCAGCCAGGGAAGCGGTCGGGAGTGGTTCATCCAACTACCTCCCTCCCCGACCGGGAATGGTCATCCAACCTCGTAGTAAGGGACGCGAAGCCGTCCTGTGACGTAGACATACATAGCAAAACCCTCCACCCCAAAGGTCGGAAACCCGAGATAGCCTGGCAGCGGCATTTCAAAGATCTTCGCCTGCTGCAGGATCGGGAAAATGTAAACCCATTTCGCGGTCGCCCAGGAGTTCCAGAATTCCCAGACAAAGCCGCAGATCACGCCGGCCGCGAGCAACGCCCCCAACCGTCTCCGGTTCCCATGGCGCAGGTCCCCCACGATGCTCGCGCGCCCGGCTTCACAGTTTAGCGGATCGAGAAGGAAAGCGAAGCCCATCCACACTAGGCCGAATAAGTACCCACCGGCAGCGGCCGGCAGCAAAGGCGGGATCACGATCTGCAGCGCGCCCGCCAGCGCCAGGAGCCGCCCCGGAAAAGACAAAGGGCGCCGGGGTGCAGGATGAGACTGCGTCGCCAGCAATAAGTCTGCTGTTTCCAGAACGCCCGGCCAGATCGTAGCGAACGACCACAGGTAGCCCGGCAACCGGAGCAGCAGGCTCTCCGGCAAGCCCTCGTATCGCCAGTTTTGCAGCCGCAGATTATAGGCCTCAAAGATCAGCCACAGCGGAATCGACAGCAGCGCCATCCACCCAAAGGCCTCGCGGTTGCTCATCAGCAGCGAACGCCCCCGCACGGCGAACACCGCGGCGTCGACCGCCAGAATGTAACCCGTCCAGACCATCGGCGTGAGAAAAACCGCCGCCAGCCAGACCTTCCAGGCCACCAGGAGCGCTGCTGCGAGCATCAGCCCTACGCCGGCGATCCCGTATGCGGGAAACGGGCCCCAGCGCGGTGCGCGCAGAAAGCGCCACCCCAGGCAGCCCATCGACGCGGCAAACAGCGCGGTCCCCAAGACGGTCATAGAGGCAAAGTGCTACTCTACCCTAGATGGCTGCCGCCCCATCAAACATTTTCGACATAAAATGTTTTGAGGCTCTTCTGGACCCCGTCCTGAAAACCCTGCGCCTGACTCTCGATCCCCCTCAAATGCAGCTCCTCCGCCGCCACATGGAGTTGCTCCTCCAGTGGAGCAGAAAGATCAACCTGACCTCGGTCCGGGACCCGGCTGAGATCATCCGCCGCCACTTTGGAGAGTCGCTCTTCGTCGCCGCTCACCTCGGCGTCGAGACGGGCACCTTGGTCGACATCGGCTCCGGTGCCGGCTTCCCCGGCTTTCCGGTCGCGGTAGCCAAGCCTCACGTCGCCGTCACTCTGGTGGAGTCCGTCGGCAAGAAGGCCGCCTTCTTGAAGGAAGTCAGCCGCGACGTCTCCAACGTCAGCATCTTCCGCGGCCGCTTCGAAAACCTGCACTCCGCCTTCGACTGGGCCACTGTCCGGGGGGTGTCGATGGACCGCCTTATAGCCCCTATCAGCCTCAGATGTAAGGGCTTCTTCGCCCTAGTGGGTAAGGATGAAGCCGCCGCCTTGGCCTTGGATCCACGCCTCCGCTGTCACGAGCCTGCCCCTCTCCCGTGGCAGCCCGACCGGGTCTTGGCCTCGGGATCATGTTTCACGTGAAACATTCTTGCTCCAGCAATGGGGACGCGGCTGGCGTGGTGTCCGGCACGGCTCGGTACCCAGCCGGGCGGGCCCGGATCTCAGGCCTGCTGCAAACCCCAGGCAAAACGGCCGACCTGAATCAGGTTGTCCGTCATCACTCCCAAAACTAAAAGGGAGCCATTTCGGGCGGTTTACGTGGGAGCCAGTAACTGCGGAGACCGCGGCAGACATACGGCTACACGCACCCCATGATCGAAGAGCAAGGATTCCGTTTCCGAGCTTTTTGCTAGCCGCGATCGGGCTCAACCCATACGCCGTCCTCACGCACCCTCACCAGGAACTGCCGCCGTGGAAACTCGGAGCGTGCTTGCAGTCCGGCGGGACTGATTCGAACACGAGGCAGACTTTGCCGGCGTTGGTTGAACCTTGCCAGCCACGCGGTATGCCGGACCAAGCAGCGTAAGCTGGACGTTAATGAGGTCGTGCAGTCGATAGAGGCTCTGCGTGTCGCGGTCCAGCACCGTAGACTCAGAGCACGCCAAGATTGCCGTCCGCAAGCAAGTACATTGGGCGCGAATCGCAATGCTACGACGAAGGCATCCCTGATGACGAGGCATTTAGAAACTTTTGTAGAGTCCTTAACGCGTCCCCGTCCACTGGGGCTGTCAAGGCCGCCGCCACTGGCGGCGGGGGTGCTGCTTTCTCAGCTTTGGTAACAGCTCCGATCATCGGCCCCTCTGGCGCGGCCCGAAACTGGCCAAAAGGCGCCGTTTCTCGCTAACACCCCCAAACCGACCCCATCGCTGCATTCCCTTCATCCCGCGGTAGAGGCAACGCCCCAGACCATCCCGCCGCTTCAATACGCTGATCCACCCCTCGCTCCCGGTCCTTCAGCGCTGTCCCTTCTTGAAACCACCGGCGCTCCTCACTGCGTGTGCTGCAATTCGGAACGCGCACGTACCTACTCCCATCCCTTTCACCACCCGCTCATTGTGCTGCGAGTAGAAGGCCGCATCCGCCGCCACCAGCCGGGCACCTCCCCCAACTCGTAGCGGTGGGCC
>JACQDI010000891.1 GCA_016201195.1 Acidobacteriota bacterium
GGTCAAACGTCCAGAGTTTCCGCCCGGTGGCCGGGTCGAGGGCCATGACCTTGAGAAGCGGCGAGGTGACATACATGACCCCATCGACCACGATGGGTGTGCATTCGATGGTCGTCTGCGGCCGGTCGCGCTTGTCGCCGGTGTGGAAGGTCCAGGCCACGCGAAGCCTGGCCACGTTGGACCGATTGATCTGGTTGAGGGGGGAATGGCGGGTCCCGCCGGGATCTGCTCCGTAGTAAGGCCACTCGGCCGCGTATGAGAGCGCCGCCAGCAACAGCACCACGGGGAATCGGTAGGTCATGTGCTGCCAGTGTACCTGATCAGAACGCGGGTTCAACATCCAGGCCGGTTGCACGCGCGGCAATGGCCAGTTGCCGGTCGTGGGTCACGAGGGTGAGGCTCTCACCTTTCTCCTCGATCCACAACAGGGCGGTAGCCAGGTGGATTGCGTCCATCGTCTTGAGCTCGGTCGGGAGCGCAGAAGCCGCCCGCTCGAGCACAGCAGGTTTCACACGAATCTCTTCGAATCGCGACATGTAGGCCCGCAGGAAGGACACCATGTCGGCCACGTCCGTGCCTGACAGGATTCCTCTCACGCGCAATCGGTCCAGTGTTCGCCGCGCCTCGATACGGGTTAATTCACTGGTGACGACCCAGTCCCAACGGCTCCAGTCTTCGATCGCCCCCGGCTGGCGCAAGATCCGGCGCAGGACCACAGAGCTCTCCACATAGACCTTCACACCAGGCCTTCGTCAACCTTGTCAAGCCAGTCTTTCTTGTTCTCACGGATGACCTCCTCTAAATCCTCCAGCGTCAGATTTTTCGGCGCGTAAGTTGGAAGCTTGTCGAGGTCCTTCAATGAACCGATCGGCGGTCTCGATTCCAGCCGTTCCCGAGGTTTGTCGTAGGGCACCAAGCGCGCAATCGGGGTCTCCCGGTCCTTAATGACAATCTCATGGCCCTTCTGGGCGGAGCGCAGGTAACGGCTCAGGTGGTTCTTGAGCTCGGCAATTCTTACCGCAGACTTCATATGGCCTATTATGGCCCTTTCTGGCCACAAGGTCAAGGGACGGTCATTTCATCGCCCCGAAGGCCGCAAAGCAACTGTTCTTGTGCAGGATCTCGACTTGCGAGAACCCCACTGCCCGCAGCAGGTCGACCTGGAATAGCAGCGGGCGCGGCGTGTCTTCAAACGCGATGTAGCCGAAGACGTGGCGGCGGTAATCTTCCCCCTTCAGCGCGGTCAGGTACTGGCCGTAGCGCTCCCACATAATGGCCTGCACGGCAGGGGTGGAATGTTCGACGAGGTCAGAAATCCAGAACGAGCCGCCGGGTTTGACGCTCGCATGGATCTTCTGAAACACCGCTCGCCACTCCTGTTCCCCGCGCAAGTGATGCAGCACAGCCCCGGCTAACACGATGTCGAAGCGCTCGGTCCCCAGCTCCAGATCCCGGATGTCGCCGTGAAGCGCGGTGACGGGCCTTCCGATGCGCTGGCGGGCGCGGGCCAGCATCGGCTCGCTCAGGTCGATGAGCGTGATGTCGAGGTTCGGAAGCGTCTCCAGCAGCTTCAGCGTGAAGTTGCCGGCGCCGCAGCCGATGTCGAGCAGCGCGCCGGCGTCCGGGTTGAGGCCGGTGGCCGCCTTGGCGATCAGTTCCAAAGCCAGTGGCGCGTCGATCGTTGCCGTCTGGCCGGTCTCCAGGTTCGAGAAACGCTCCACGTCCTGGTCGAAGCGTTCTCGAATCTGCTGTGGCGTGGCCTTGGCCATTACTTGTGATCGCAGGTCAGCGCCGCTTCGAGCTGGCGCAGCGCGGCGTTGACGTCCTCGACCGCCTGCTTGCGATGGCCGCAGAAATCATGAGCCGCATGTTGCAGCTCCGTCCTCGCCTCGCGCAGCTCCACCACCGCGGCGTGAATGTGCGGGTGATGCTCGGGCGCGGGCGTTGAGACCGCGGGACGAGTCCAGGTGAACAGAGCCAGGGCGATCATCCCCAGCCACGGAAGAAGCCGTAAGAAACGTTGCCGCATAGAGTCTCCTTTTCAGTCGTCAGATGATTGTATCAGCGGCCGTAGCGCCCCCTATATCCCTCGAACCGGATGGGGTGCTCCTGCAGGAATTCCCGGAAGAAGCCCTGCCAGGCCGGGTCGATCTTTTCCCCGACCGCCTTGTGCCCGTTGTCGGTCGAGGCAAACCGGAGGCGATCCGGGATGCCCAGAAACCGGTAGACCTCCTTGGCCCGGTTGAAGTACCCCCAGCTCTCGAGGTCATCCGAATCTCCGCCCGCGTCTTCGGACTGGCTGCCGCCGATCAGCAGGAAAGCGCGGGGCGCGGTGAGGGCCAGCAGCTCATGGTGATCGTGCTCAAAGCCGGGGCGCGCGGGGTCGGGGTTGAGCAGGCTCAAGACGGTCTTCTCCGGCGTGCGGATATCGTCAAAGCGCCGGCCCCAGTCGAGGTACCAAGGGTCGTACCAGTTGGTGCCGCCGTTGATGGCAATGTGCGGGTCCACGGCAACCGTCGCCTTCACCTCGGGATTGAACGCGGCCACGTAGACGGCGGCCTTGGCCCCGAGCGAGAAGCCGATGAAGCCGATGCGCTTGGCGTCCACCTGGGGCAAGCTGCGCAGGTACTCGATCTCCCGCGTCACGTCGTGGACCATCTTGCCCAGGCCGAGCCAGTGGCCGAAACGCTCGTAGACCAGCTCAGCGGCCGGCTTGCTGCGGGTGTCCTGGCGGTAATGCCGGATGAACGACCATCCCGTCAGAACCACGTAGCCGTGCTGCGCCAGGTAGCTGCCCCACCACTGTTCCGGCTGCCGAAAGTCCGGCGTGGACGAGGTCCACGCGATCACCGCCGGAAACGGCCCCTTACCCTGCGCCTTGGGCAAGAGCAGTAGGTGGTGCTGGAGAAAATCGACCTCGAGCGGGATATCCAGCTCGATCCGCGTGTATCCGTCCTGCTCTGAGCGGCTGATCTCGACGGCCTTGGTGACGTCTCCAAACCACTTGCGGTCTTCCGGCGCCGGAGCGACCTTGCCGAGGATGTCCATCCACGCTCGCACCAGCTCGGGACGTCGCTCGCGATACCATTGGCGAGCGTTCTTCACGCGCTTGCCATCGGACTTGATTAGGGGAGAGAGAATGGGCGTGTTTTCCGCGCCTGGTTCCGGGGCCGGGCTGCGTTTCGAGGTGACCCGGTGATAGTTCGCCCGCCGCAGCTCGCGCTCAGCAGGCTGCGCCCCGAGCACTCCGGCCACCAGCACGAGCAGGATAAAAGATCGCATTGGGATAGTGTATTGCACTATCGATCTAACCTGCTGGGTTCCCCGGTGA
>JACQDI010000892.1 GCA_016201195.1 Acidobacteriota bacterium
GACGGAGCTTTGTAGTTGATTCCGCCGGTAGCCTTCCCAGTCGACGAAGCAGAACGTCCTGTTGCGGCCGTTGTAAATCTTGGGTAGATAGACCGGACCGCCCAGGGAGAATCCGTCCTGGTTGAACCGGAACGGCGGGAACGGAGTGCCTTTGGCGTTGAAGAAGCTACGAGCATCCATGGCCGAGTTCCGGAGAAACTCGAAGGTGCTGCCATGGATGGCGTTGGTGCCGGACTTGGTGACGACGTCGACGACGGCCCCCGAGTTGCGCCCGGTGTCGGCGCTGAACAGGTTGGTCTGCACCTTGAACTCACGAATCGATTCGATGGACGGCCGGATCACAATCAACTGGATGAGGCGCTCATTGTTGTCAACGCCGTCATAGAGGAAGTTGTTAGAACCTTCGCGGTTGCCGTTGGAAAAGATCTCGGTGCCGGGGCGGCGATCGTCCGGCCGGGTTCCGCTCTGGATGGTTCCGGACACCGAGAATCCGGTCCCGTTTACCCCCGGCGTAAGGATGGCAAGTTGCACGAAATTGCGGCCGTTCAAGGGAAGCTCGCTGACGAACTGCTGGTTGATCACGTTACCGACGGTCGAGGACTGGCTCTCCAGCAAAGGGGCGGCGGCCCGCACCTCGATGAGCTCCGTGACTTGGCCGACCTGCAGGGTGAGGTCCACGCGGGCGCGCTGGTTCACCTGGAGGCTAATGCCAGTCTGGACCAGCTTGCGGAAACCGGAGGCTTCCGCCGAGATTCTGTAGCTGCCCGGCGGAAGCAGCGTCATAATGTAGGCGCCGCCGGAGTCGGTAGAGGCTTCGCGAGAGAAACCGGTGTCGGGATTGGCAAGAGTCAGTTTGGCGGCGGCTACGCCGCCGCCGCTGGAGTCGGTGACAGTGCCCACGAGCTCCGCGGTGGTGACCTGCGCCGCGGCTGGAACGGCGATCACCAGACACACTAATACCCACAGCGTGAGATCTTTTCTGAGAGACATCTGTTTCACTCCCCAAAAGCGAAATGCGATACGGGATGATTCTAGCACGATCGTGATGCGGCGTCCAGATATTAACAGGATATTAACAGGAGACTTCGCGAAGGAGGGAACAACCAACAACAGCAGAGCCATCCAAAGCATGTTTTCACCACCAGGAAGAATACAGAAGACAGAATACAGAAGTCACCCCCGGAGCCCCGGCATTCTGTATTCTGGCTAGTGCGGTCTTCCGCCCTGGTGCCGTTCCAGAAAGTCCCGGTCAATTTGCTTGCGGCCCTGGAAGCCTTCGCCGGTGTGGTGCCAGAAGCCGATGTGGCTCTCGCCCAGTTTCCAGCACAGGTAAACCTCCTGGCCATCGAGCAGTGTGGGGAAATCGACTAATCCGATGTCGAGATCTTTCACCAGCACCCCGGCGGTCTCGATCTCGTCCAGCGCCTTCTTCAACTGCTCCAGGGCGTGCTCCTTGCCAGCCTTCATCTCAGCGAAGCGGTTCAAGTCCAACTGCACGCCGCCGGACATGTTGATCCGCACCAATTGCAGGTTGACCTGCTCGTCGAATTGGCTGGCGCTCTTCTTGCTTTCGATGGCCGTCCGCAGCGAGCGCTCCACGGTGGGTAACAGCTCCTCGGCTTCCTGCAGCGTAAACAGGCGGGGCATGGGATCGGCTTACCCGCCCAGGGTGATCATCTCGATTTTCTTGCGGTTCTTGGCTTGATAGCCTTGGGCGGACTGCATCGCCTCCAGCCTTTCATCCGAGTATCGGTCATTGCGGCTCCCCCAAACGGAGCCGATGAACTCCCGGATTTCCTCGTCGCTGGCCCCGTTGCGCAGCAGCGCCTTGACGTTGTGCCCGACGTGGGAGAACAGGCAGGTGACCAGCTTCCCGTCGGCCGTGAGGCGCGCCCGCGTGCAGCCTGAGCAGAAAGGCTCGGTGACCGAGGCGATCACCCCGAGGTCTCCGCCCCCGTCGGCAAACTCGTACTCGACGGCAGGCGCACTCGAATCCTCCCGGCCGGCCTCGCGGAGCGCGTAGCGGCCCCGGATCACCGCCAGGATCTCCTGCTTGGGAACCATTTTCTCGGACTGCCAGTTGTTCGAGTTCCCCACGTCCATGTACTCGATGAAGCGGATGGCAAAGCCGTGCTTTCGCGAGAACTCGACCAGATCGAGGATCTCGTCGTCGTTGACGCCACGCTCGATCACCGCGTTCAGCTTGATGGGCCGGAGGCCGTGGCTGTCGGCGGCGAACAGGCCCTCCAGCACCTTGGCCAGGTCGCCGCGCTGGGTGATTTTCCGGAATCTCTCCGGCTGGAGCGTATCCAGGCTGACGTTGATCCGCCGCAGCCCGGCCGCCTTCAGCGCCGGGACCTGCTCGGCGAGCAGCGCCCCGTTCGTGGTGAGGCACAGGTCCTTCAACCCCAGCGGTGCCAGCCTCGCGATCAGCCGGTCCAGATCCTTGCGCACCAGCGGCTCCCCGCCGGTGAGCCGGATCTTGTCCACCCCCAGCCCCACGAAAATGCCGGCCAGTCGTCCGATCTCCTCGTAGCTCAGGATCTCGTGCCGGTCGACCCACTCGTATTGATCGAGTGGCATGCAGTAGGTGCAGCGGAAGTTACACCGGTCGGTCACCGAGATCCGCAGGTCCTTTACCGGCCGCTGGTAGGTATCGCGCAGCATCACTCGATCTCGAGCATCCGCCGGATGGCCGCGTGGGCTCTGCGTTGGATCTCGCCGTCGACCAGAATCTCGACCCGGTCCCGCTCGAGCGAATCGAGCAGCTTCTCGAGCGTGTTCATCTTCATGTATTCGCACACCGCCAGCATCGAGATGGGATGGAACGTCTTTTCGGGGACGTCCTTGCGCAGCCGGTAGACCATTCCCATCTCTGTGGCCACCACGAACTCGCGGCTGGGAGAGTTGCGGGCGTGCCACAGCATCTGCTCGGTCGACAGATAGTAAGCCTTGCCGTGCGCCGGTCCGGCCACCACCGTCTTGGCCAGGCAAGAGGAGGCGCAGCCGCACTCGGGATGGATCAGCAGCTCGGCGTCGGGGTGACGGTCCAGAGCCTCTTCCAGGGCCGTTTCTCCGATCTTCATGTGCACGTGGCAGGCGCCGTCGTAGAGGTCGACCCGGTCGGGATCCACGCCGCTCTGGGAAATGGCGAACGCTCCGAGGTACTTGTCCGGCAAAAAGAGGATGCGGCGCCCCGGGAACTCGCGCGCCGCGTGCGCCATCACCTGCGGCGCATTCCGGGACGTGCACACGTAGTGGCTGCGGGCCTTGGTCGCGGCGTCGGTGTTGACGTAGGAGATGATCACGCCGTCGGGGTGGTGGGAGGTCCAATTGTCGAGGCGACTCTGGTCGATGGAGGCCACCAGCGAACAGCCCGGGCGGTCCGGCATGTAGACGCGCGAACGGTCCCCGACGATGGTCTTGGCCGTCTCGCCCATGAACAGCACGCCGCAGAAATCGACCCGCGGCGTCGCTTGCCGGGCCACGTACTGGCTCAGCCCCAGCGAGTCGCCCACCGTCTCGGCCACTTCCTGCAGCTCCGGGTACTGGTAGTTGTGAGCGACGATGGTGGAGCTTTTCTCCCCGGCCAGCGCCCGCACCCGCCGCGCCATCTCCACCAGTTCCCGCACGTACTCGGCGGTGTAGCGGCCCGGATACAGATCACCCGCGAAGCGCGAGAAGCGCTCGTACCACGAATCAAAGGTGATGCCGTTCCACATGGAAGAGGAACAAAAAAGCCCGCACCCGTGCGGGACAGGGCAGGCCTCGAAGTCGCCCGTCTCCTTTCCAAGCGCGGGAGGCGCAACCGTTTCCAGCGGCGCCCTGTCGGTCTGGAGCCGTGGTCGGCGACGGTAGGACATCCAGACTCGGAGAGGCTCACCTGGATTATACCAAACTGCGCCGCAGGGTAACTATCCGGCTTGCCCTGCCCGCTGGCAGGTGGCGCTGGCCCGGCTGGCCGGCGGGCCGCGATAGAATGGGGATGTCATGAGATACCTGGTAAGGGCGCGGGTCAAGCCCGGCTGCGAGCGGTCGCTTCTCAAAGCCGTTGAAAACGGAACTTTGGGCGAAGGTTCGGTAGCGGAAGGCGAATACCTTCGAAACATGAATGAGGCCCGGCTGGGCGAGGATGACACCGCTCGTTGGGTCGAGGTTTGTTACTGCCCGACGCCTCTCCAGGAAGAGCGGCCTTATTGGGAACAGTATTTCGAGCTGACGCGGGTTCAGGACGCGCACGATCGCCGCCGCTGCCGGGACCAGAACGGCTCGGAGCCGTGGGCCTGTGGTGACTGCGATTGCACCGAGCGACTGGAGCGCAAGCTGGCGACCTTGGGCAAGCCGTTTCTGGAGACGCTTCAGAGGGAGTGCGCTACCTTTCAGAGGCAGGCAAAGGTAATCGTCTCCGCCACCGGGGCGCGCCAGGCAAGGTGAATCCGCTTGCGGCCGGCGGCGAGCGGGGCGGCGCCGCGCATGTCGACCAAGGTGTGGTCGCGACGGCCGGAACCGAAGCGGATGGCGCTCGAGCCGGCGCGGGCGATGGCGAAACCCTTTTCGAGGAACAGGTCGTTGTGGGCAGTCCAGAGCAGGCCCTCCGGCTCGGCCTGGATATCAGCGTTGGCGCGAAATCCCAGAGTTAGCAGCACGGGAAGGCCCTTCGGGCCATCCGCGCGCAGATCCATCTGGAACCCGGCTTCCCTCTCGGCGATCCCGATGCGGACCGCCAGCTTCTGCGCGTTGGTGCGCCGCCGCTTGGTTTCCCGCTCGGCGTCGCTCCATTGGCCGGTGACGATGTCCTCGGGACGGAGAGCATCGTAGTAATATGCTTCGAGATCCTGGGAGAGCCGATACCCGCCGGCAGCGGCCTTTTCCAGACTCCGAGAAACAAACTGGCCTTTGCCGAAGAAGGCGGAAATCAGGCTCACCGACTCCAGCGCCACGTCGCCATTGTGTAAGGAAAAGAACGACGGAAAGCCCGACACGATGGTCGCACTTCGCGCCCGGCGCCGGACGCGAGCCACGCCCGAGCCGGCCACCAGCCGGTCGTAGCTAGCGGGCAGCGGGCGGCGCGCGACCGTGTCGCGGCGCAGCCGGGGATCGAGCATCACCTGGGCGAGGCTGCCCCCCAGCGCCCCCGAATCGCGCTCGCGGGCTGCAATGGCGTCGGCCGCCGAAGCGAACTGGCCATTGCCGTCCCGCACCCCCATCGACCGGTATCCCAGGTAGTAGCCGGTGTTGAACACCACCGTGCCCCGATCCTGGCGCCGCGAATAGTCGGTGACCACCTCGCCGTTGGGGTGCGTCAGGTAGAGCATCAGGTCGAGGTTGCGCCGCGCCGGATCGAGCAGCTCCGGCCGGCCGAGCGCATCGGCGAGGACGAGCAGGCTGTAGTCGACGATCGGGTTGTAGGTGCCGTTGCTGCGCTCGGTATAC
>JACQDI010000905.1 GCA_016201195.1 Acidobacteriota bacterium
CGCTCGACGATTTCGGTCGATGGGGTGATGGGATACCCTGCCGCGAATCGCGCCCCGGCGGCCAGCGCACCCTCGCAACAGGCTTGGTCCCCATCGAGGAAATGCGCTCCGGTCAGCACCCCTTTGGGATCAGCCTGCATGGGACGGTTCCTTCCAACCGAAGATGGCGAAATCGGGGCAGTACATCCCGCAGAGGTCGCAGCCGCTGCATTTTTCAGCATAGATGACGTGGGGCGGGTGGTAGCCCTTGGCATTGAAGGCTGAGGAAAGCGCCAGCACCTTGGTGGGGCAAAACTCGACACAAAACCCACACCCCTTGCATCTTTCTACAGCAATCAGAACAAAACCACGTGTCATCAGGGGTTCGAGGAGCAAGTGGGTTGCCAAACTCTTGGGTCTCACGAAGACGAGAAGGCCGCCAAGAACACCTTTACGGTCTTTGCGAGCGTAGCGTCTTAGCGTGAGGTTGGGACTAGAACGGATCTGCAAGACGAACCGGCAGGCCGGTCCTGGTGCTTTCGTAGACGGCGTTGGCGATCTCGACGGTGCGGAGGCCGGCCAAGCGGGCAAAGAAAAAGATGCGGCCGTTATCCGAGTTTCAGAGGGTATGGATGATGAACAACGCGGCGGTGCCCGCGGACGGATTGCCGGCGCACAGCGCGTCCCGGAGTTGCCGGAAGGAGACGGCCGACAGGATCGTGCGGCGTGCCTGAACCTGCGCGCCGCTGATTGCCGGAAGGAGACGGCCGACAGGATCGTGCGGCGTGCCTGAACCTGCGCGCCGCTGATCGTGCCGAAAGTCGAGTTCGTTTGAGCCCCGGTCGTGAAGTTGCAGGTGAGGGACATATTCGGGTTGTTGGACCAGTCGAGATTGATCATCCCAGGCCTATCGAGGAGAGTCGATGGCGTGTTGCCGATGCCGAGCGAGTCGGTCCGGGAGATGAAGTTGGCGGCGTTGAATGCGTACTGGAGTTTGGGATCTTCCGTCTTCGACGGACCGCCCGCCGCCCTCGTTGCCAGGACGACGGGCGGAGCGGATGGGAGCGGGTCACGCCTCAGAAGGTAAACCGCAACGACAGAATGGCGCGGCGGTTGGCGTACTGCGAGCCTTGGATGGTGCCAAAAGCCGCATTCGTATTGGCGCCGGTCGCATAGTTCAGAGTGAGCGAGGTATTGGGGTTGCTCGGGTTGAAGTGGTTGAAGGCATTAATCGCCTCAACCCTGAACTCCAGTCTCTTTGATTCCGTGACCGGGAACTCCTTGTGCAGGGACAGGTTGAACAGCTCTACGCCCGGCCCGTAGGTCAGCGTCGGAGGTTCGTTGCCAATCATGCCGCGCGTGAAAGTGGAAGTGACGGTCGGCAGAACGAAGTTGGAGCCGTTGAACGGATACCACAGCCGGGGATCGGCGGAGGAGCCGACCGACGACGGCGTCGCGCCGGAAGACAGCCACAAACCCGCCATGGTGGGATTCACCATATAGCAGCGGAACAGAACACCGCCGGTGGGAGTGCCGTTGGGCCAGCCCACCGGGTTATTCGTGAACCCGCAGCCAATATTCATGGCCGAGCCGGAATAGATCGCCGCGGTGCCCGTGAAGCGCCAGTTGTCGAGCGCTTGCTTGGCCACAGCGTTATGCCACAGGCGGCTGCCGTTGGGAATCGTGTACCCAAAGTTCGCGTTGACGGCGTGCGGGCGGTTGCCGGTCACGTTCTTGGTCAATACGTCGTCCGTAAACTGCTGGTGCGAGTAGTTGATCGTCTTCGACCAGGTGTAGTTGGTGCTGAACTGAAGATTCCTGCCGACCCGCTTGTTCACCTGCACCTGAAGAGAGTTGTAGTTCGACGCGCCCAGGCTGGTGTAAAGCGGGATTTGCGCAATGCCCTTATATCCCGCCAAGGACCGGATCAGGTTGGTAGAGTAAAGCGCCCCGCTGGAGCTGGTGGGGTCGACGAAGGCCCGGTTGGTGCCGCCTGACGGTGTCCAGGTCGTGAACGGCGGCACGGCATTCCCATCATCCGTGTTCCAGTTGTACCCGTGGTGGAAGGCATTCCCCACGTAGGCCACGTCGAGGATCAGCCCCTTGCCGATGTCCCGCTGGATGCCGAAACTCCAGTTGTAGGAAGAGGGAGGAACAAAATCCCTTGGTCCGCCCTGGATGTTCTGCGGCGTGAACAGGGCCTGCCCGCCGGACAGGGCCGAGAACGTCGTGTTCAGGAAGACGGGCGCCAGGAAGTTGGGCGGCGCCGCCTGCGGGCCGGTGCCCACGCCCTGCGCGCCAATGTAGTCGACGATCTGGGCGCGGTCGTGGAAGATGCCGAAACCACCGCGAACGGCCAGCTTGCCGTTTCCAAAAACGTCCCAGGCGAAGCCCACGCGCGGCCCCACCGCGATTCCAGGAGTGTTCCAGTAACTGCCCTTGTACTGGGCCACGCCGGTGAAGGGAGTGCCGGTCGCAGCGTAACTGGCAGGATCGAAGGTGCCTTGCCGGACAAAGGGGTAAGTGGCGCCGGTGACCGGGTTGATCGACACCCGTTGCCCGTTCACCAAAGCCGGGTACAGGGGCTGTCCGGCCTTGTTGCGGTCGTATGCGTCGGGGCTGAAGAGGCCGAGCGTTTGACCGGCCGTGTGAAGCGCTCCCAGCCTCTGGAATCGCACGCCGAGGTCCACCGTAAACCGCGGTAATACTCTCCAGGTGTCCTGCACGAACCAGTCCACCTGCGTGTAGCGGGCGTGGTTGATCTGCTTCACGCTGTCTTCGCCGTAGGCAAAGAAGCTGCCCAAGAGCAAATTGGAATACGGGTAATTTGTGTCTACGGGGCTGGCGGTGTCGGAGCCGAAATAGTAGGTTCCCGCTATGTTGTAGGTGGAGTAAATGCTGACGTTGCGGGCCATTCTCTCGAGATAGAAGCCCAGCTTCACGTTGTGCCCGCCCTTGACCCAACTGAGGTTAGTGCTGATGGTCTGGAGCTGGTCAGTGCCGTCGAACGGCCAGCGGCTGTCGAAACCATAGGCGGGGGCACTCGGGACGCCCTGGCCGCCCGACTGGGCGCTAATGCTCGACGGGAATCCGAAGTTGATGTTGGGCCTCAGATTCAGATAGTTGGACGGGAAGATACGCGGCAGAGAGATCGTATTGCCGCTGGAATCCTTGAGCGGGAGCAGGCTGTTCGCGTACAGGGCGTCGTCGGTCGGGTGGTTAGTCTGATGGCCGCGATTGATGCCCCAACTGGTTTCGCTAACCAGGTTCGATCGGAAGGTGTGAATCAACGCCGCCACGACGCCCGCCGACGGGATGTCATAGCCGTGGGGGAACTGGCGCCAGCCGTCCCCGAGGGCGCCGAGAATCTGGCCATAGCCGTCATTGCCGGTATATTCCTGCAACAGGCGCACGTAAGCTGTGGTCTTCGAGCTGATCGGGTAGTCGACGCGGAGGATCTTGTCCGTTCTCGGCTGGGCGAACGCGTTGACGAACTGCGCATTGTACTGGCGCTGTCCTGTGGGGTCCGTGGTGTTCGGAAGCGGAAACAGGTTCATAAACGCCTGCCCAGCGCGGTCGAACCGCGAGGCGGGAATCCGGTTGTCCGGGAAGGGCTGCCCGGTCGTATAATCCCGGATCGGAATCAGCACACCGGTCGTGGTGAGGGTTTGTGAAAAGTCGCCTTGCCGCTGCTGAGCCGTCGGCATGGTGTAGCGGTTCGCCCCGGTCACGCCTGTGCTGTGCAGGTAGTCATAGGAAAAGAACCAAAACAGCCGGTTGTGGCTCTTGTTGAAGCCGGTGCCGGGGATGATGAACGGACCGCCAATGGTGCCGCCCAGATTCTGGTGACGGTACAGCGGCCTCAGCACACCCAGCTTGTTGTTAAAGAATTCGTTGGCGTTGAGCGCCTCGTTGCGGAAGAAAAAATACCCGGTGCCATGAAATTCGTTGGTGCCGCCTTTGGTCACTACGTTCATCTGGCCGCCCGACCGCGCTCCGTATTCGGCATTGTAGTTGGCGACCAGCACCTTCACTTCGCTGATGGCGTCCACGCTGGGGGCGATGTAGCCGAAGTCGCGGTTTCCGGAATCCTGGGCGGCAGCACCATCCAGGGTGAGGAGCTTCTGGCCGGTCTGACCCCCCAGGAGCGTCGGGCTTCCCGTGCCCCAGCCGCGGGTGTCGTAAGCGGTGAGGTCCTGGACCCCCGGCAAAGTGCTCAGCAGCGCCATAAAGTTCCGGCCTCGGGTTACGGTGTCCTCAATCTGCCTGAGGCCGACGCTGACGGACCGGTCGGAACTGTCGGTAGCCACGTGCACCACTCCGGCCGTAACCTCCACCGCGGTGGTCACCTCTCCGATCTGTAGCCTCAGCTCGTGCAAGTCCACCCTTTCCACCGCGCTGACCGTGATCCCTTTCTGGTCATAGGCCTTGAAGCCTGGCTGCGCGATATGGACGCTGTAGCTGCCCGGCACCAGGTTCGTGAAGACAAAGCCTCCATTGGAATCCGTGGAGAACTCACGGACCTGCTGCGTGAGGTCGTTGGTTAGCTGCACTTTGGCGCCGATAACCACCGCGCTGGTGGGATCGACCAAGCGCCCAGAAATCTGGCCGCTGACGGTTTGCGCGCTGGCTGTTGGCAGCATGGCCAACAACAGAAACAAGAAAGAAGCGACAACTCGTGGAGTCAACATTGTCATTTTCCCCTTAGCCAGGATTCCCATTTGGGCGCCCCGGATGCGGACAGTATACACCCACCAGCCTCGGCCGCGACCAGGTTTTTCGCGCAGATTTTTTCGTGCCACCCGGTGGATGGAATCGATCGCTTCGGCCACTGAATCACAACACCTGGGCGGCTGAGCGCGGGATTAGAACGGCTCGGCGAGCCGAACCGGCAGCCCGGTCCGGGTGCTTTCGTAGACGGCGTTGGCGATCTCGACGGCGCGGAGGCCGGCGAGGCCGTCGGCGAGGCGGAGTGCGCCGGCTGGTGCTCCCTGCGCCAGCTTCACGAAGTCCTGAAACTCTTCCTGAAAGGCCAGCGCTGTCGTCGTTTGCCAGCCGCGGAATTTCTCGCGCAGGATGATCTCAGGATAGAAGTGAAACTCGCGCCGGCGCCGGCCGCCGGGCTTGTCGAGGTAGATGGCCATGGCGAACATCGGTGCGTAATAGGCGCGGGCCATGCCGCGATCGCCGTACGCTTCCACGAAGAAGCGGTAGCCTTTCCACTCGGTCCAGGTGGCGTGGAGCGTGGCCACTGTGCCGAAGACGCCGCGCAGCAGGGCGAAGCCGTTGTCCTCCGAGCGGTCGAGCTTCCAGACGTCGGTGGTGGCCACGCCGTAGACCTCGCGCACGTCGCCCAGGATGTAGCGCACCAAGTCGATGATGTGGATGCCCACATCCATCAGCGCTCCGCCGCCGATTGCGTCCTTGCTATACATCCACGGGGCCTGGAACTCGCTGAGGCCAGTGTGCCCGGCGAAGGCGCGCACGTGGTCGAGCGTGCCGATGCGCCCGCTGGAGAGGGTCTGCTTGAGGAATTTCACCGCCGGGAAGTAGCGGTGATTAAAACCGGTGGTGAGGACGCGATTCGCGCGTCGCGCCGCCTCGACCATGCGCCGGC
>JACQDI010000906.1 GCA_016201195.1 Acidobacteriota bacterium
CACCATTCCCTCGGCCTGAAAGCTGGTGCCGATGGCCAGCCGCTCGCCGAAGGTTTCCAGGCCCCAACCCAGGACCTCCTCGGCGGTCGAGTTTTCTAGAAGGGCGGCTTCAGCGGCGGCGATCACGCGTGCGCCCCCGATTCGAGCAGAATCCGCGCCACCTCCGGCCGCGAGAACTCCGGCGGCAGCGTTTGGCCCTCGCTCAGCAGCTTTCGCACCGCAGTGCCCGAGAGCGAAACGTGGTGCTCGGCGCCGTGGGGGCAGGTCTTTGGGGAGGTCATCGCCGCGCACTTGCGGCAGTAGTGCACCGTGTCGAAAAAGATCGGCTCGATCCCCAGCTCGCCCGCGGCGAATTGCGAAAAAATACGCTGGGCGTCGAACGGGCCATAGAATTTCCCGACCCCGGCGTGATCCCGCCCGACGATCAGGTGCGTGATGCCGTAGTTGCGGCGCACCTGGGCGTGGAAGATCGCCTCGCGCGGTCCCGCGTAGCGCATCCAGGCCGGGAAACCCGCGATCATGGTGTGTCCCGGCGAGTAGTAATTGTCCAGCAGCGCCCGATAGCAGGCCAGGCGCACCTCCACCGGCGTGTCATCAGACTTGGTCTCGCCGAGCAACGGGTGGATCACCAGCCCGTCGGCGGTCTCTAGCGCCACCTTGGTCACGAATTCGTGCGCGCGGTGAATCGGGTTGCGGGTCTGAAAGCCCACCACTTTCTTCCAGCCCCGTTGTGCGATCCGGCTCCGCACCTCGCTCGGGGCGTACGGCAGCCCGCCGCGAAGCTCCAGCCTCCAGCCCGGTTCGAGCTTTACCGGCCCGGCCACACTGTATTCGCCTGCGCTTGCCAGCCACGCCACTCCCGGGTGCTCCGAGTCCTCGGTGCGGAAGACGTGCCGGGCGTAGTGGCTCTTGTCCAGTGGAAAGATCTCCTCGATGTGGATGCGGCCCGCGGGGCGGTCGTCGGGGTCCCGCACGAGGACCTCTTCGGCTCCCCGCAGAGCCGACGCCTCCTCCGCGCTAATCGGCAGGATGATCGGGATGCTCCACGGTTCGCCGCTGGTAAGGTGCATCGTTTCAGCGACGTGACGGACTTCCCGGCTCCCCTGAAAGCCCCGCACAGGCAGGTACCCGCCCTCTGCCAGCAGAAACAAATCGCTCAACTGCTTAAAGCTGGCCCGGACGGAGCGGGGAATTGCAGTAATCTCCATAGGCATACTAGAGATTAGAGTAGCACGAGCCGCGAAAAGTTGCACGCCCGGCTGGGTGTGGGCGTGTCGCGCACTATCGGGCGTGGCCCTGTTACAGTGGACGGGATGCCAAGCCGCCACGCCGAGCCCCAGGCCCAGCCGGAAACGCGGACCGTTACCCTTCTTCGCCCGATTGTCGCGGTTTCCGCGCTCGCCGGCCTACTGAGTTCGATGAAGCTCTGGGTCAGCAGCCATCGCCTGTTTCCGGTGACGCCCGTCTGGCAAGGACTGCCCCAGCCCCCCTATCCGCTCGACTACGTCCTGTTCGCGCTGCTGCTGGGGTGCCTGGCAGCCATCGCTGTGGTACGGCGCCCGGCGCGTTTCATTCAAGGCTTCCTGATCCTGGCGGCGGTGATGATCCTTTTCGATCAGTCCCGCTGGCAGCCGTGGCTGACCGAGTACGCCGTCATGTTCGGCGCCTTGCTCACCGCGACCGAGCGGGAGACGGCGGGGGCGCTCCCTGCCTCCCGTCTCTACCTGGTGTGCATGCACTTCTACTCCGGGCTACAGAAGCTGGGCTACGGATTCGTCGTTGTGCTCGGCGGGATGATGGCGCCGATGTTCACCTGGCTGCACCTCGATCCTAAGTGGCTCGCGCCCGGCAGGCTCACCCCCATCGCCCTGTGCATGGGCTTGGTGGAATGCGTGTCCGGGTTGCTGCTGGCTTTTCCCCGGCTGCGCAAGGCGGCGGTGGTCTGCCTGATCCTGATGCACATCTCGCTGCTGTTGTGGCTGGGACCGTTGGTGCTGGGCTGGAATCACGCGATCTGGCCGTGGAACGTGGCGCAGATTGTGCTGCTGATCGTCCTGTTTTGGGGCCCAACCCCATGGGACTGGAAGCAGGCGTGGCGCAGCCACCCCTACGCTCAGGCGGTGGCAGTGGTCTTCGGCATCCTGCCGGTCTTCACGATCCTCAG